>JAYWAR010000465.1:0-22999 GCA_043782285.1 Akkermansiaceae bacterium
CCCTCCAATCTTGGTACTGCTGGAATTGCTGTCTCGACGATGACCGTGTCCCGCGATACCGACGGCGGAGTAGTTTTCCCGATCAACTAACTCCGGTAAAATTCTATAGAAAGTTACTACGCTAAAAATATTTGGAATTCAAGCGGGTGTCGGTTCTGCCGATACCCGTTTTTGGGATTAGGTCATTTGTATGATTCTAGATTTTTGCTAAGATGTTTCCGATGAGGTTTCGCGTTTTACAATGGATTGGGCTGGTCGTCGTCACAGTGTTGATGCTGAGATATTTTTTCACGAAGGATCGCCAAGATGGGGGAGTGAAATACTCTCGGTCAGAACTCGCATATCGCAGGGCAAATCATCAGCTGGAAGTTAATGCGAACCATTGCCAAGATGAGGTCAATCAAAGAACCCACTTGGTTATGAAGCTTAAGGTGATAGCTATTTCCGAGCACCAAGTGCTAAAGAAAGCCGCTGCCGAGCTGTCTGCGGATTCATTTGGCCAAGCGATTCGGCTAGCAGATGATGTGAAGCTACCTGCGGCGTTGATGCCTGAAAAACTACATAATACTTCACCGGAGATCGCTGCGGCAAGGTCGGAAATTATAAACTGCTTCTATCGAGACTTGCAAGCTGGCATCATCAATTCAGGTGAGAGTCCGAAGTTTTCTGAGCCAAGTGAGGATAGTATTCTAATTCCTCAAAATTTCAGGACGGAACGGATTCGGCAAGCTGCGGATCAACAATTTAAAGCGCTTTACGGAGACTCAAAATATATCCAGCAGACACTTCATAGCGCGATTGAAGTGATGTTATCGCCGGGAATCATATTGCGATGAAGCGGAGTCGTTGGTGGGAAGTCGTTTGCATTTAGAGGTTGGATGTGAACACTTCGCGGCAATGAAATTACTTTCTTGGAACGTTAACGGCATCCGTGCGGTGATCGCGAAAAACTTTGGGGAATTCGTTCGTGCCGAGCAGCCGGATATTCTCTGCCTTCAGGAAACCAAAGCCCGGCCCGAACAGGTGCAACTGCCGATGGAACTTGATGGCTATCACGCTTACTGGAATTCGGCGGAAAAGCCCGGTTACTCGGGGGTTGCCGTTTTCACTCGTGAGAAACCGATAGAAGTTCACTTAGGCATGGGTCACGATAATCACGATCGAGAGGGACGGGTGCTGACACTGGAGTATTCAGAATTTATTCTGGTGAATGTTTACACGCCGAATGCGCAGGACGAGCTCAAGCGATTGCCTTATCGGTTAAGTTGGGATGAGGTGTTTCGAGGTCACCTCGCGAGGCATGCGATGAATAAGCCGGTCATTTTTTGCGGCGATTTGAACGTTGCTCACCAAGAAATTGATCTCGCCCGGCCCAAGGATAACCGTAAAAACCCGGGATTTTCCGACGAGGAGCGTGCGAGTTTTGAGAAATTGCTAGATGCCGGATTTACGGACAGCTTCCGCCATCTTTATCCAGATCTGACAGACGCGTATTCATGGTGGTCCTATCGTGCTGGTGCACGGCAGCGCAATGTCGGTTGGAGGATCGATTATTTCGGGGTTTCGACGCCGTTCATCTCACGGGTCGCAACGGCAGAAATTCTCCCTCAGGTGCTCGGCTCCGATCACTGCCCGGTGGGAATTACTCTGACTTGAGGTAGAAAATGTGTTTGGCACTTTGTCGCCACGGTGGAATTAGGCGTCACTTGACTTTGGCATTTTGGCAAACGAGCAACGGTCTTGGCAATGATCGCAGAATTGAAATGCCAGAATTATGATTAAAAATTATTCCGCTGCGTGAACCAGTAGTACGATCTCGCCTTTTGGGGGATGGCTTTGAAAGTGGGCGAGGACTTCGGCTGCTGTGCCGCGGTGGTAGGTCTCGAACTTTTTCGTGAGTTCGCGGGCGACGCAGGTGCGGGCGAGCGGATCGATCTCGGCAAGAATCTCTAAAGTGGAAAGAATCCGGTGTGGCGACTCGAAGAAGATGCCGGTTTCACCGGACTCCAGCGCGGCAGTTAGAGCGCTACGTCGCTTGCCGGATTTCACCGAGAGGAAGCCGCCGAAACGGAAGGCGTGGCAGGGGAAGCCGGAGCCGATCAGTGCGGTGATGACGGCGGAGGGACCGGGCAGTACTTCGAGCGCGGTGCCGGATTCGATGCAAGCTTGTACCAGTCGGTAGCCGGGGTCGGAGATCCCAGGCATACCGGCATCACTGATGACGGCGATGGTTTCACCGGCGCGGGCAGCAGCGATTAGATCGGGTGCGCGACGGGCCTCGTTGTGTTCGTGAAGTGAGATGAGGGGTTTACCCGAAATCCCGTGATGCGCTAACAACTGGCCAGAATGGCGCGTGTCTTCGCAGGCGATGCGGTCAGCCTCTTGGAGAATTTCCAAGGCACGTAGTGTGATGTCGGCAAGGTTGCCGATGGGAGTCGGGACGAGGATTATGCGGCCGGAGATGAGGGAAGTTGGGTCCATTTCAGGAAAGTGCGCGGCGCTCGATGGCGGAGATCGGTTGTGAGCAACCTTGGCGATCGACCCGGACGTTGGTCATGCTCCCAAACGCAGCGATTTCTCCGGTGGCGTTGATGACCTCGAAATTCCAAGTGACAGAAGCGTTACCGACTCGTGAAATGCCGAGGTGGACTTCAAAACGATCCCCGCAGTGGAAGGGGCGTTTGTAGTCACAAGCAACTTTGACGCGTGGCCAGCCGCCTTCAGCTCGATCAAAAACTTGCAGCCCACGCGAGCGTAAAAACGTGTGTTCTGCCGCTTCGACGTATTTGAAGATGTTTGGAAAATACATCCAGCCGCTGGCGTCGGTATCGGCGAATGCGACTTCGCCAGCTTGCTGATAGACGGGATTTTCCATGGATAGACTTACTCGAACTTACTCACCAATACGGAAGCGTTATGGCCACCGAAGCCGAAGCTGTTACTAAGAGCGACTTTGACGGGCACCTCACGAGCGATGTTTGGACAGACGTCCAAATTACAGTCTGGGTCCTGCTCATCGATATTGATGGTTGGCGGAATCACTCCGTCTTTAATCGCCATGACGCTGGCGATGAGCTCGACGCCACCGGCGGCACCGAGCATGTGGCCAGTCATCGACTTGGTCGAACTCACGATCAGGCCGTGGGTCGCGTAATCGCCAAAAGCGAGTTTGATCGCCTTGGTTTCTGCGACGTCGCCGAGGCCGGTCGAGGTGGCGTGGGCATTTAAATAGTCGACGTCTTGCGGGTTTTTTTTGCCATGTTTGAGTGCCATGCCGATGGCGTAAGCCGGGCCGCTGCCATCCGGGGAAGGGGCGCTGAGGTGATAGGCATCCGCACTGATTCCGTAGCCGATAAGCTCGGCATAAATTTGGGCTCCGCGTTTGAGGGCGTGTTCGAGTTCTTCGATGACGATCACGCCAGCACCCTCGCCCATCACAAAACCGTCGCGGTTTTTATCGAAGGGGCGTGAGGCGCGCTGCGGCTCGTCGTTGCGAGTGCTGAGTGCTTTCATACTGGCAAATCCCGCGAGGCCCATGGGCAGGATCGCGGCCTCGGCACCACCACAAAGGAAAGCGTCAGCATCCCCGAATTTGATGATCCGCCAGGCTTCACCGATGTTGTGATTGGAAGTTGCGCAGGCGGTGACGATGACCATGTTAGGACCGCATAGGCCGTATTCCATCGAGATAATGCCGCTAGCGATGTTAGAAATCATCATCGGAATCGTGAACGGTGAAACCCGATTGGCACCCTTGTTCAGGTAGGTTGAGTGCTCGCGCTCGAGAGTTGCTAGGCCGCCGATACCACTGCCGACCATGACCCCGAAACGACGTGGATCGATGGTTGAAACATCCACGCCGGAATCGGTCATCGCCATTTTCGAGGCCGCGACGGCGAGTTGCACATAGCGGTCGGAGCGGCGGGCGTCTTTGGGGAGCCTGAAGTAATCGTCGGCATTGAAATTTTTCACCTCACCGCCGATTTTACAATCAAACGGTGCGGGATCGAACTGGGTGATGGTTCCGATGCCACTACGACCCTCTTTGAGACCGTCCCACGTTGTGGTGAGGTCTTTGCCAAGTGGGGTAATGCATCCGATTCCGGTGATGACGACGCGTCGTTCGCTCATGAGTTGTCCAGTTTGGCGTGTGACGAGCAAGCACGCAAGCCTCATGATGAGGGGCTTTGTTGTTTTCTAAGATCAATGAGTTAGATCATTCAAGCAGGGGATGAGGCTGTGCTTTTAGTGATAATTGGCTGGGTGATTTAGTTTGGCAGAGTGGAGTTTGGGGCATGGCAAGGCGCGAATGATTTGCACCAAACTCATTTAACAGTCAGATTGCACGTGCCGCCATTTTTCCATGAAAATCACTCGAACCCTCGCGACTTGTAAAACGCCAGACGGAGCCCAGCTCACTCTTCATCAGCATGATGGCCACTATTTCATGAAAGTTGCGGGCCTGCAATTGATGAGTACCACGGCTTCGTCGTCTGAGGAGCAAATGGCGGAGCTTTCGTGTGCTCACCTTCCGGCCAAGCCGCGGATTCTCATTGGTGGACTCGGCTTTGGTTTCACCTTGAAGCGGGTGCTTGCCCTGAGTGGTCCTGCGGCGGTCGTTGAGGTTGCCGAGTTATTGCCTGAAGTGGTTGCTTGGAATCGTGAGTTCCTGAATGAGGTCAATGGTAAGCTGCTGGATGAACCGCGGGTTAGAATTCATCTCGGTGATGTTTATGACCTGATTGATGGCTGCGGCAATCAGCGCTATCACGCGATTTTGCTAGATGTGGATAATGGCCCCGACCCATTTGTGCAAAAGGGCAACGAGCGGTTGTATGGGCAAAAAGGGATCACGCGAATCAAGAATGCGTTAGAGCCAGAGGGCCGGGTTATTTTTTGGTCAGCTCATCCGGATAAATCCTTTGCGCAAGCGCTCAAAAGCACATTCAGGCACGTCGAGTGTATCAGCGCAAAAGCCTATCCGCAGGCGAAACGTTTCAGTCACACGCTTTTCGTTGCAGATCGTGACTGATCAGGGGGTGTGTTTGATGAGGCGAAAACGGTCTTGATAAGTGCCACGGTTGAATGTGCGGCAGCAATCGTAACAAGCGACCGGTTTTTGGATAGGTCTGACGCGGTGGATGACCCTCAGGCAATTCGAGCAAATGTAGGCATAGTTGCGTTTCATTTGGCGGCGTTTAAAAGGGAGGTTGTGACAGGGGCGTTCTCCAGGAATGCCGAGATCCTCGCATGCGACTTGCCATTCCCGGCCATGGGGTTCGATCCGGCGGCGGCCACTGCGCTCGTAGGCGACGAGGTGGGCGAGTTCGTGCTTAAGGGTCCGCCAAATTTCTTCGGGCTCGCATTGGTTGAGTTTTGGGTTGAGCTCGATCAAGCGGGCGGGCCACCACGCTCGGCCGGCAGTCGTTTGCATCCTCGAGTTCCAAGTCACTCGTACTTTGCGGGCAAGTTCGTGAAGAGCGAGAGATGCTGAGGATTGGGCACACCAAGCCGTCAGTGCCGAATCCTCTTCAAGGGGCTTGAGTGCTGTTGCTGCCGGAAGTTTTAAGCTGCGGAACCATGAGGTCCAGCGGAATTCAAGTTGCGGCGTGTTTCGAGCCATTGCGCAAAGTGTTACCTGCCTTTCTGCAAGTTAGCAACAGGCGGATCACGGGGAAATTGATTTTTTTCGAGATGCCGACCTTTGAGGTTGAGTGCTCGCTCGAACGCGGTAGTTTGAAATAATGATCGAAACATTTCACGGCTGGGCGGCGATGCAATCAGGACAAGCTCTCACCGAACTCGCTTATGAGCCGGGTGAGCTGCAAGCGCAACAAGTGCAGGTCAAGGTCGAATCCTGTGGCATCTGTCATTCGGATTTATCGATGTTGGATAACGAGTGGGGAAATGCGAGCTACCCATTAATTCCCGGCCATGAAGTGATTGGAATTGTTGAGAAAGTCGGCACTCAGAGCAAAGGTCTAGCTGTCGGTGACCGGGTAGGTCTCGGTTGGATTGCGGGAAGTTGTCTTTCCTGCCAACCTTGCCTCTCCGGGAAGCACAATTTATGTGCGAGCAGCGAGGCAATGATCGTCGGTCGTCACGGAGGTTTTGCGGACCGCGTTCGCGCAAATTGGGAATGGGCGATCAAGCTGCCTTCGACGCTCGATCCTAACAGCGCGGGTCCATTGTTTTGTGGCGGGATTACGGTTTTTGCCCCGATCACCGATTTCGGGGTGAAGCCGACGGATCGTGTCGGTGTTATCGGCATTGGTGGACTCGGACATTTGGCGCTGCAATTTTTGAATAAGTGGGGTTGCGAAGTCACGGCGTTTACTTCCAGCGAGGCGAAAGCAGATGAGGCTCGTAAGCTAGGTGCGCACCATGTCGTCGGGACCCGGGACAAGGCGGCACTCGCCAAACTTGCCGGCTCATTTGATTTCATTCTGGTCACCGCGAACGTTACCCTCGACTGGGATTCTTACATTGCCGCGCTTGCTCCGGATGGGCGCTTGCACTTTGTAGGTGCCGTGTTAGAGCCGGTGCCGATCGCCGCATTTTCGTTGATTGGCGGGCGTAAGTCGATTTCGGGATCGCCTCTCGGCTCTCCGGCGACAGTCGCAAAAATGTTGGAGTTCTGTGCTCGTCATCAAATCGCGCCCGTGGTTGAAACTTTCGCGATGAACGACGTGAACGCGGCACTGGATCATCTTCGAGCCGGGAAAGCGCGGCATCGGATTGTTCTCAAAAATTGAAAGGTTTGGCAGTGCAACGCGTAGAATTTAATCTATTTGAAAGCCATGACCCATCGCCCGCTTACCTCGACCTTAGCCATTTTCGCAATCAGCGCAGTCGCGGCTGGTGGTTTATACGCAGACGTGAAACCAAACCCTTTGTTTTCGGAGGGGGCGGTACTTCAGCGAGGCCAAGCAGTTCCAGTGTGGGGCACCGCGCGCGACGGTGAAAAAGTGACCGTGACGATCGGCCGCCAAAAGCTCATTACTACCGCAGTCAAAGGGGTCTGGCGGGTGATTTTGGAACCACTGGCAGTGGGAGAGCCTTTGACGATGACCTTTGTCGGCGATAACACGGTGACGGTGAATCACATTTTGGTCGGTGAAGTCTGGGTCTGTTCAGGTCAGTCGAACATGGAGTTTCAACTCGACCACGCAGCGAATGCTGCGGAAGAAACCCCGAAAGCGATCTATCCAAAAATCAGAATGTTTACGGTGGCCAAAAGTACTTCCATGCTGCCGCTGGCTGAAGTGCAGGGCAGCTGGGAAGAATGCTCACCCGCTCGCGTGGGCAAATTTTCCGCAGTCGGTTATTTTTTCGCGCGGGATCTCTATCAAAAACTCGGTATCCCCGTCGGGATGATTCACAGCTCGTGGGGCGGAACTCCGGCGCAGGCATGGACGAGCCTCGAAGGTTTGGGCGCGGACCCGGAACTTAAAAGCTACTCGGAAGCCGCGAAGTCTGGCTTGGAGCATTTCCTTGCCGCCGAGGCTACCTATCAGGTGCGGCTTGGTGAATTCAAAGTCGCTAAAAAAACTTGGCAGGAAAGCGTCAATCTTCCCTACCAGGAAGCTTTGAAAGTCTGGACCGAGCAAGTTGCCGCGGCGAAGGCTGCGAACCAAGCGCTGCCAGTCGCTCCGCTGCTTGCCAGTCCGGAACCGACTGCTCCCGCAGTAGTGGGTGGCAATCAAAACAGCGCAACCACTCTGTTTAATGGGATGTTAAACCCTTTGATTCCTTATGCAATTAAAGGGGCTATCTGGTATCAGGGTGAGGCCAATGCGCCCCAAGCCCGACTCTATCGGAACTTATTCCCGGCAATGATTGCCGATTGGCGGGCAAGATGGCATCAAGGTAATTTTCCATTTTTGTTTGTTCAGATCGCTCCATACAATAGCCAGCCGCCGGAAATTCGTGAGGCGCAGTTGCTAACTCTCGCGAAATCTCAAAACACCGCGATGGCAGTGACTACCGATGTGGGTCAGGCGGATGACATTCACCCGACCCGGAAAGAGCCGGTTGGACAGCGGCTCGCGTTGGCAGCCCGTGCTTTGGCCTATGGCGAAAAAGTTGAATATTCGGGCCCACTCTATCAATCGATGAAAATCAAAGGTGGTAAAATTGTGCTCAGCTTTACCCATCTCGGTGGTGGCTTAGTCGCCAAGGACGGAGTGCTGAAAGGTTTCACGATCGCTGCTGCCGATGGTAAATTTGTCGCCGCCAAGGCTGAAATCGAAGGGCAGAATGTCATCGTTGCTGCTGAAGAAATCAGCGAGCCTAAGGCAATCCGTTATGGTTGGGCCAATGTGCCAGACGTAAATCTGTTCAATCAGCAAGGAATTCCGGCCTCACCCTTCCGCACGGATGTGGATTGATCTCGTCGACGGACACTCTGCCAGCCCGACTGAGTACTTCCACATCGTCCCCGAACACAGCGATTTTGATTCTGTCACTCGTAGAAATCTCGGCCACTTGGTAGGGTGTTATGAACAAAACACCATCAGCCTCGACTTTGAGGCAGGGTGGCTAAGGCAAAGATTTACAGCGGCGTTTCTAGGTCAGGGGGCTATGTGGTGAACTCGACGGCTATAGGATTTAAATGGTTTGATCGCCGCAAAATACATTTCCTGCTAAAATCAGCCATGTCTCGGCCAAGATAAACCCAAAAAGGAAGACGATCCCCCCTGATTTCACGGATTGAACTGGTTTTTAAGAAGTTGGAAAGGATTGCCAGTTCACCCAAGGGGTGAGTCGAATTGCTGCCAATTCTTTCAGTGAAATCCGTCAAAATCAGCGCAATCCGTGGTAAATCTCGGAGTTAACACCTTTGTCATTTTCCTTTCTAGGGTCATTGGAGACGGCGCGGGCTTCCCCCCAAAAAAACGACGAGGCATTGCCTAAGAATATCAGAATCCTCAGGCTCCTGGCCTACCGCTCCGAGCTCAATTCCGTGGAAAAACAGTGGGACATCGTCAAAGTCGGAATTGCAACCAGGACTGGGTGGATCTCGATGCGCTTGAGGAATCAGTTGCCGCACGGGTTAAATCGGATTGGGAAAACGTCAAACGCGATTTGGAAAAAAGACTTCCGACTCGATCACTGAATAAATGGTCTCAGGCAGCATGTCGCAGTAATGCGATGAGAACGCCTTGAATAATCAACTCTTGGGCTGGAATCAAATCCGGAAAATCAATGTTTTCGGCGCGCAGAAAAGGCTTACCCTTATCGACTAAATAACGCTTCAAGGTGGTTTCTCCATCGATAAGTGCTGCGACGATGTCACCTTTTCGCGGCTCACGAAATTCGAGAATTACGGTATCTCCGCTGCAAATGTGAGCGTCAATCATCGAGTCACCGCGGACTTTCAAGGCAAAGGTGCGAGCATTGCGAGGAATCCCCAGAGCGGTGGCATCGATCGAAATACAACCTTGACGCTCTTGCTCCACATCTTGAGACATTCCCGCTGCGACATTGCCATAAATGGGAATATCAAGGATTTCCCCCCGGTCGAGTTCTTCAGGGAAAATCACGGCACGGGCCTTACCCGGGAGCCGCTGAATGACGCCTTTGCGTTCAAGCGCCCGCAGGTGGCTCATGGCGGCAGTTTGGCTAGCAAACCCGAAGTAGTGCTGGATTTCGCGGGTTGACGGCATGATTCCTGTTTGCCGTTGGGATTTCCGCAAATAATCCAAAATTTCTTGTTGGCGTTGAGTGAGTGGTAAATGGGTCATTGAGTCGAATAGTGTTCCTTAGAACAGAATCACTTTTTGAACTTGGATCAAGTGAAATTTTAAACTTGAGGCGACAACTCAGGGCATTTGGTTTCAGACATCCTTGGATGGGGGCGGCGCGAAAGATGAGATTGATGGCCTTGGCGGGGTGTCGCTGGTAGATTGCAAAGCAATTCGGTAGCATCGCGTCGGGGGTCAGCAGCAGATTTTACAAGACGCGTATTTTCAAAACTCCGGGGATGCGGTTGCCTCGCCGTCGATGGCAGTGGATTTTATTTTCCGTGAGGCTAACCCAGCATTTTTGTGGGTATTTGTTCAGGCTATCTTGGAATCAATAACGAAAAGGACTGCTAGGATTCAAATCAAACGCCCTGCGCGTGAAGCAAGACCGTGCAGAGAAGGCTGTCGGGGAGATTGCGGGCGTAAAAGTTGCTTAGCCCTTGATGAAGCCGTGGCAGTCGTTGTTGCCCGGGAAACTTCATCTGTTATCACACGGCGCGTGGGCGGTTCCCGGGTGTTTCCACAGGGAGCGTTTCCAGTAAGCCGTGAGTAAGGGTTAGAATTGTTTGGATTTTGCGAGCATGATTTCGAGGGTTGGCAGCTGTCGGCATGCGGTTTTGGGGTAAAATCGTGAATTTTTCTATTTCCCACTTGCCAGCCCCCGGCGGTCTGTTAAATCACCCGCCCCGCGGAGTTGTCAGAGAAGTCTGGCCATGCTCTCGGGGTCACGCGAAATCACGCACATCATGGCACGTATCCTAGGCATTGAAATTCCCAACGAGAAGCGCATCGAAGCTTCTCTGCCCTACATGTTTGGCATCGGTCGCCCTACGGCGGCAAAGATTCTTGAACACGCAGGAGTCGACCCCAACATCCGCACTGGACAACTCAGCGAGGACCAATTGGTCCGGATTGCTCAAGTGATCACTTCCGAGTCGATTATCGTCGAAGGTGACCTTCGCCGTGAGCGCCAATCGCAGCTGAAGCGCCTGACATCCATCAATTGCTACCGTGGCATTCGTCACAAGCGTGGCTTGCCAGTTCGTGGCCAACGCACCCGCACCAATGCTCGTACTCGCAAGGGCAAGAAGAAGACGGTCGGCGTGAAGAAATAATTTTTTGTATCCATTATGTCTGAAGAAACCAACCAAGAAGCTGCCGTAGAGTCGGTAGTTGAGCCCGTAGCAGCTCCAGCACCCGCCACCATTCCTGCTCCTGAAGCGGCTGCCACCACTCCTGCGGGAGAGGCACCGAAAAAGGAAGTCAAGCGCGACATTTTCGCCGAAATCGGCGGCGGTGAGGAAGAGATCAAAATTCACAAAGCCAAGGGCTCGAAGAATATCGCTCGTGGGATTGTCCATGTGACAGCCACTTTCAATAACACTCTAGTCAGCGTGACGGATCCAAGTGGCAATGCTATTGGTTGGTCGAGCGCCGGAAAGATGGGTTTCAAAGGTTCCCGCAAGAGCACGGCCTATGCTGCGCAGGTGGTTTCACAAGATGCTTGCCGCCAAGCGATGGGCCACGGTCTCAAGGAAGTGGACGTTCGGGTGAAGGGTCCAGGCTCCGGCCGCGAATCCGCTGTGCGTGCCGTCCAAGGTCTCGGTCTTGAGATTCTTTCGATCCGCGACGTGACTCCAATTCCTCACAACGGTTGCCGCCCTAAAAAGGCTCGCCGCGTCTAATTTAACCTTCTTAGAAATTTTTATATGGCACGTTATACAGGTCCACGCGCAAAGATCAGCCGCCGTTTCGGTGTGTCTCTCTTTGGTCCTTCCAAGGCATTTGAACGCCGCAACTTTCCACCCGGCCAGCACGGTGTTCGCGCTGGGCGCAAAAAGAAGAGTGAATACTCAGTCGCCCTCGGCGAAAAGCAAAAGCTTCGTTTCCAATACGGAGTGCTCGAAAAGCAGTTCCGGGGTTACTACGAAGAAGCTTCGCGCCGTCGTGGCATCACCGGGGTAATTTTGCTCCAGCTTCTTGAAACTCGTCTCGATAACGTCGTTTATCGTGCAGGTTTCGGCAACAGCCGCCAAGCAGCCCGTCAGTCCGTCAATCACGGCCACATCCTTGTGAATGGCCGCACCGTTGACATCGCCAGCTTCCAAGTGAAGCCGGGCGACGTGATTAAAGTCGGTGCTCGTCCATCTTCACAGCAATTGGTGAATCGGATGACTGATCTGACGCAGGCGATGCCGATCAAGGATTGGCTCACCGTTGACAAGGATAAGCTCGAAGCCACCGTGACCCGGATCCCGGATCGTGCAGACATCGACCCACTCGTTAACGAGCAGTTGATCGTCGAACTTTACTCCCGCTAATTTCGGGTTATCTCGAGATTCGTTATCATCAAACGCTCAGACGCAAGTCTGGGCGTTTTTTGTGAGGTGGCTCGGTGGTGAAATCGGTAGGCGAGTGCTTCAAACGGTGATGGTGCACCACTTTCAGGCGATAATCGGATTCAGCCATGTTTCACGGCGGAACCAAGTTTCTTGACGCTTCGCGTATTGGCGGGTGGCGGCGTTGATCAAGTCTTCGCAGTTGGATCGGTTGCTGGTTCCAGCCACTAGCGCTCGAATCTCGCGGAAACCGATGGCTTTCTCGCAGTTCGAGGAAATTTGGTGGATCGCGGCAACTTCCTCAATAGCCCCGGTGTCGAGCATCGCACGGGTTCGGAGGGCGATCCGAGCATGTAAATCTGGGCGGCTGCGCTGGATCACGCTGCCGCGGAGTTGACCGGTGATTTGTGCGGTTTTAGCAGTCCATTGATCGCGGAGATCGGAGGCTTTGCAGCCGCTGAGTAGACAAATTTCTAAGGCTCGTGAGACAAACCGGCGGTTTTGCAAGGCGGTTCGTGCCGCTTCGAGCGGGTCGAGTGCGATGAGCTGGGCGACCAGATCCTCGAGCGAGCTAGCGTCCATTTCTGCTCGTAGCGCGGAATTGGCGGTGGGCAGTGGTGCGGCTCCGTGGGTGAGAAATTTGAGATAAAGTCCTGAGCCGCCGGTGATGATTGGAGTTTTGCCACGCGCTTGAATTTCGGCGATGACGGGCTTGGCTAAGTTGACGTAGCGTTGAGCGTCTGCGAGTTCGGTAAGCTCCAAGACTGCGTAGAGATGATGGGGGACTTGGGCAAATTCTGAGGCAGAGGGGGCGGCACTGAGGATTTCGAGTCCGCGGTAGAGTTGGAAGGCGTCAGCATTGACGATTTCGCCGTCGAGCCGTAGCGCCATTTCGAGAGCGAGTGCGGATTTCCCCGAAGCGGTCGGGCCGCAGATATAGTAAGGAGTGACGACAGTCCTGTCGTCATAAGCCACAGCGGGGACAGTGGGGACAGGAGTGTTCCCGCTTCTTATCAGATCGCCAGTGCTCGTTCGCTTTGCCATGGGTGAAATTTCTTTGCCTTAGTTTCTCCGGATATCGCGCACTGCGTTGGTGAAATGACTCGTATCGCTAATCAAAGTATCCCGATAGTTTTTCTGCCAAATGCTGTCCATACCAATTCGCCGGGCGGGGATGCCATTCCACGATTGCATGAGCTTTTCCAACGGTGCGTGGGGTGTGAATAGCAGATGAACGTGATTGGGCATGATCACTGCCGCGTGGTGAATTGCCTTCGTCCATGGTCGTGCATCAAGGTTTGTTCCAGAACGCTGCGTAGCCCTCATCCAGCCAGCTCTCCAATCTCCACGTGAATTTACGGGGGTATTCCTATTCAATTTCCTCGGACCATGGCTCGGAATGTTGGTATTTCCAAATAATGAGTTCTTCCTTCCATGGGTGTCGCCTGATGGGTTGTAGAACTCGGGCATGGGAGGGCGGGGGCAGGAGTGTCCCCACTCCTTATTTTAAAACGGGAACTTGCCGCCACCGAGGCCTTTCATTAGATCTTTTATGCCGCCCGCACCGCCCATTTGCTTCATCATGGCGTTCATTTTGTTCGGAGACTTCATCATCTTACGCATCTCGCCGAATTGTTTGATGAGCTGGTTGACCTCCATGATTGAGGTGCCGGAACCCGCTGCAATGCGCTGGCGGCGGGAGCCTTTGATGATTTCGGGGCGACGGCGTTCGACCAAAGTCATCGAGAGTACGATGGCTTCAGTGCGTTTGATTTTTTGGGTGTCGAAAGCACCTGCAGGCAGTTGTTTTTTAATTTTACTGAAACCGGGCATCAGTCCGAGCAGTCCTTCGAGCGGGCCGAGATTTTGAATCATCTTCATCTGGTCGAGGAAGTCGGTGAAATCGAATTTACCCTCTTGCATTCGCTTCATGGAGCGCATCGCATCGGCTTCGTTGACCTTATCAGCGACTTGCTCGACCATTCCGACGATGTCACCCATCCCGAGAATCCGGTCAGCCATGCGGTTCGGGTGAAATTCGAAGAGCTGGTCTAGTTTTTCACCTTCGCCGACGTATTTGATCGGCTTGCCGGTGACTGCGCGCATCGACAAAGCGGCGCCGCCGCGAGCGTCGCCGTCGAGTTTGGTGAGGATAATACCGGTAATGCCGATGGCTTTGTCGAAGTGCTCGGCGACGGAGACCGCTTGTTGGCCGGTTGCAGAATCGGCGACGAGCAGGGTTTCCTTGGGCTTGAGGAAATGGTGGAGTCGTTCGAGCTCGGCGACGAGTCGTGAGTCGATTTCTTGGCGGCCGGCGGTATCGAAAATGAGTACGGTGCCTTGTTGTTTTTCGGCCCAAACGAGAGCGTCTTTGGCGACTTTCACCACATCCGTTTCGCTGGCTTCGGGTGCGTAGCAGGGGACGTCGATCTGTTTCGCCAACAGCGCGAGCTGGTCGATGGCGGCGGGCCGATAAAGGTCGCAAGCAATCAGCAGCGGGCGGCGGCCTTCTTTTTTCAAGCGGTTTGCGAGCTTGGCGGCGGTGGTGGTTTTACCGGCACCATTGAGGCCGCAAATCAGGATGCGGGCGGGTGGGTTGAGATCGAGCGGGGTTTGGTCACCGCCAAGCAATTCGGTAAGCTCGTCTTGAAAAATTTTGACGATTTGTTCGCCGGGTTTGATCGATTTGAGGACATCTTCGCCGAGAGATTTTTCCTTAACCTTCGCGATGAAATCCTTGGCGACGCCGAATTCGACATCCGCTTCGAGTAGCGCAATGCGGATTTCGCGGAGTGCGTCGGCGATGTTTTTTTCCGAGATCCGGCCAACTCCCCGGAGGTTGCGGAAGGTCTTGTCGAGGCTGTCTGAAAGTGAGGAAAACATAGCGATAATGCGGATAATCTGAAAATGGAAAAGCGAGAAGAAAGTGGCGATTCCCGGCCTGGAAGCTTGCGGAGTGGGTAATTGCTACTGCGGGTGAAGGACTGACATGGATTGGCCGATGATGCAAGAGTCATGGACTTGGCCATGGATGCGGCGAGATTGCCAATCTGGTTTATTCCCCGTCGGGGAGGTAAGCGGCTTCGCGGTCGACTTGAAAGGACCAACGCAGTGGGGTCTCGGGTGCTTTGCCGCTGCTGTCTTTCCATGTAATGATAACTTGGCAAGTCGGTTGGCGCAGACGGCGGTTGACTTGCCAAGAGAGTTTTTGGGTTTCGGCGGTGAAGTTAGCGGGGACTTCCCCGAAGCCGGAGACTTTCATCGTGAGTGTCTTGGGGTCGAGATTTTCGAGTTTCGAGAGGTCTGCAGAAATTTCCGGAAGACGAGAGTTGATGATGGCACCCGCCTCGGGGGTGACAGGGAAAGGGGTGGTTTGGCGGAGTCCGCTGATGAAGCCACCAGACTCACCGGGGCTTTGGCCGTCGCGGAAGGTGGTCGCAATTTCGAAGGTTTTATCGTAATTGCCGAGGATGATGTAGCGCGGCAACTTTTCGTTTGGGAGTGAGCGTTTGACCTTGCCTGAGATCACCGTGAACATTGTGCTATATTCAAATTCGCTGCCGAGTTTAAACATTTCCTCGGTGAAAAAGCCTCCAGGATAAGCATAGCTCGTCACTTTAAGTGGGAACTTGGCTTCAAGGAAAAATTTAGATTCGCCCATTTCCTTGCGCAGGTAGGCGTCGTAGGCGGCGGTTCCTTTTTTCCGGTAGTTTTTGACGGTGAGCGGGTAGGGGTGGCTTACCGAGTGGCTGCCGATGCTAGCACGGTTGGCGATCATTTCTTGGATCATCGCGCTGGTGAGGGCCTTACCGCCACCATCGACGTAGTTTTTGTAGAGAAAGATGGTGAAGGGAAAGCCGAGCTCCTTGAGGATCGGGTAAGCATCGGTGTAAACGGATTTCCAGCCGTCATCGAAGGTGATGAGGATCGATTTTTCGGGGATGCTTGTTTTGCCTTTTTTCCAAGCGGTGAATTCATCGAGCGAGATCACCTTGATTCCGAGTCGGCGGATCGTCTCCATTTGATCGCGAAATTTGGCGGTGCGAATCCGCATCGCGGTTTCGGGTAGATTTTCGGCAATGTCGTGGTAACCGATCACGGAAACCCGGCTACCGTCATCGGGGATTTCAGGCACTACCGCGAGGGGAGCGGGTAGGGGAATTGCTGGGGTGGCGTCTTGCGCCCACGAGCTGAGGCTGGTGAGAATGGCGAGAAGCAGAGTGAGTTTCGGCATCGGTGGTGGGAAACTAGAGGCATTTGGCGGCATTTGAAAGCCTCAAGGCGGGGAAATGGGCGATCGAGCTCGCCGAGCCGAAGGCCGTTGGGCTTGAAATCAGTCGCATACAGTCTTGACTTGGGGAGGCCCATCTTAGCTGGATGTGGTGATCTTTTTCAATGTCCACCATCATTTACCCACCTTCGAGCGATCTGAAGCTTTCCGCGGTTGTGCCTTTTTACAACGAAGGTGAAAACATCTTGAGCGTCCTTGCCGAGTTGCGAGTGGTGCTTGATGGCTTGGCATTAACTTACGAGGTGTTGGCGGTGAATGATGGCAGCGCGGATGATACTGCCCAGAAGTTGCAACACGCGGCGCAGGGCTGGCCGCAACTGGTGGTGCTCAATCATCGCAAAAATCAAGGTCAGGCTGCCGCGCTGTGGACGGCTTTTCAGCAAGCCAGTGGCGAGCTGGTGGCGACACTGGATGGCGATGGCCAAAATGACCCTTCGGCGTTGCAAGCGATGATTTCTCACCTCAAGGCAACGAATGCCGACATGGTGGCCGGAGTGCGAGCGCAGCGGCAAGATTCTTGGCTGAGAAAAAAGATGTCGCGGATGGCCAACCGGGTGCGGCAGATTTTTTTGAAAGACGGAGTGAGCGACTCTGGCTGCGCGCTGAAGGTGATGCGGCTTGAGGTTTGCGGGGCGTTCATTCCATTGCGAACCCTCTATTCATTCATGCCAGCACTGGCAGTTTCTGCGGGTTTCAAAGTGGTCGAGATGGCGGTGCCGCATCGGGCTCGGACCGCTGGCGTTTCCAATTACGGGCTGATGGCGATGCTCTGGCGGCCAGCGCTCGATATGATCGGCGTGTGGTGGTTCGGTTGCCGACGTTTTCCATTGGCGTAAGACTATGAATGATTCTTCGAGTTTAAATGCCCGGCCATGGCGCGGGTTGTGGTTGTTATTTGCGGTGCTGTTCATCTTTTTGGGCTCGCGTGGTTTAAATGAGCCGGATGAAGGACGCTATGCCGAGTTGGGACGCGAGATGGCGGCGGGTGGCAGTTGGTTGGTGCCCCATCTTAATGGGTTTGAGCATTTCCAAAAGCCGCCATTGATTTACTGGTGTACCGCGCTCTCGCTAAAAACGTTTGGTCTCAACGAGTGGGCTGCGCGGCTGCCATCGGCGCTTGCGGCTTGCGGGATTTTGTGGCTGACCTTGCAGATTGGTCGGCGGCTTTGGGGGGAGAATCGGGCGCGGATCGCGGTCACCGTGCTGGCGGCGACTCTGTTGTTTTTTGGTCTCGCGCGAATGTTGACGCCTGACATGTTGATGAGTTTTTTCATCACTGCGGCGATTGCCGCTCTGGTGCATGAGCGGTGTTGGCTCTTTTTTATCATGATGGGCTTGGGCTTTTTAACCAAAGGGCCGATGGCACTGGTGGTGCCGTTAAGTGCCGCTTTCGGAGCCTATTTGGCGAGGGACCCGAGCATGCCGCGGGTCCGTTTCCCTTGGGTGCGGGGAATGGGGCTGACACTGCTCATCGGGCTATCGTGGTTTATCTTGTTGGCTCTCATCGATCGGCCGCTTTTTGAATACTTTTGGCGCTTTGAACTGCTGGAACGTTTTGCCTCCACCAAGCATGGCCGGGCCAAGCCGTTCTGGTTTTTTGCGCCGGTGTTGATCGGTGGCTTGCTACCTTGGACCTTCCTGATTCCCGGTTTGGTTCGCGAAGCTTGGCGTAAAGTCCGTAGCAAGCAGGTCTCGCCGACTCAGGGATTGTTGCTTGGATGGACGGTGTTGCCTTTAATTATTTTGAGTTTAAGCGGTTCTAAGTTGCTGACTTACGTGCTGCCGCTGATGCCGGCATTTGCGATCGCGATCAGCAGCCGCTATGCCGATCTCGCTAAGGTCAGGCGGGTGGCGTTGCCGTTCCTGGGGTTTATGCTGATCTTGGCTGGCCTGATGCCATGGGCCAATCCATGGATGCGGCAACAGGCGGAGGTCCGTAGCTTGGTCAAAACTTTGGAAAAACAACCCAACGCCGCGACTGCTACGATTTTTGCCAGCGGCGTACGGGCACACGGCTTTGAGTTTTACCTGCGCAAGTTGGTCCACGTCACTGCCAGTGACGCTGATATCGTGCTTCCGATGAATCCTGCGCAGCAGGCCCGGGTGGTGACTGATGATCAAGACTGCGCCAAATTGTTCAGAGACCGCCCAGCCTATGGGATTGTCCGTTCCAAGAGTTTTAAATCAGATTTTGCACCGCTCGGGTGGACTTTGCTCGACCAGTCCGGTGACTTTGTGTTGACCGGGAACGCCGAACTGCTTGCTCGTTAGGACTAAAATTTAAGATTCCATGTCGATAAACCATTCCGAAGAAGAAGGCTTTCTCCCAAAGATCGCGATGGGTTACTTTCTGCTTATCCTTGTAGGATCATTACTTGCAGCCGTTCTCGGTGGATTATTTGCGATGGCGATTGCCATGATTTCGCCAGAGTTTATCCAAAGTTTGTTTTCACTTGCTGACAAAGAGGGTTCTATTCCGCGCTATGCTTTCAGTGTTGGGATGATTTGGGGCCTTTTCATGGGTGCCGCCGTCTCTGGATTTTCATGCTTTCTCTCGGTGGTTCTGAAGATCATTCGTTTGCGCATCGAACATCAAAGCAACTCCCCAAAATCCTAATAAGACGCTTCATCCAAGCCTAAAGAGCCGCTTTATTTCGGCATCGTTAGATCACTTAACGATTCACCTCGAAGTATTGTCTCGCCACTGCCCCCAGTGGCGGATGAGCCCAGACACGAGCCGATGAAGACGATTTGCGGGTGAGGTTGTTGATGAGGGTGGGCGGACCTACGCTGAGCGGCGCCGATCCTTGCGATCAAGACGCAAGAAATGGTTCCAACTCTCGTCGGTGAGGCCATTTTCGTGCATCCCGAATAAAGGTCGCCAGCGTGGGGCGAACGGCTTGATTTGCGGGTGCATGTTTGCTTCATGCGGTAATTTGTTAGCTTTGCGGGTGTTGCAGCGGAAACAGGAAGTGACGATGTTGTCCCAAGCGGTCCGCCCGCCTTTGTCGCGGGGGGTGACGTGGTCCAAGTTCAATTGCGGCTCGGGTAAGACTTTGGTGCAATATTGACAGGTAAATTTATCCCTTAGAAAAACGTTGTGGCGGGTAAACTTCACCTCAAGTCGCGGCAATCGGTCATACACTGAGAGCACCACAATTTTGGGCACGCGGATGGCAATTTTGCTGCCGTGGATCATTTCGGCGTCAGCATCGCCGCTAGAATAACAGATCCAAGAAGGCAGGTCGTGTGAGTTGAAACGTTCCTCGCCCTCGACTTGGACCACTTGGGCGTGACCGAGGCACAATAAATGCAGTGACCTGCGGACGGAGCAGGTGTGGATCGGTTGCCAGAACCGATTCAGTACAAGTACGGGATGTTCGAGGATGGCATTCATCACCTTTCTCAATCAATCGTCGGCAAATTACCAAAGCATGCCGGGAGAGCAACGTAAAAGCTCACAAAGTTCGCAAGAATCGCAAATTTTGTGAGGTGAAGCTCGCAGCTTGGCTGGGCGGCGAGCGTCACGAATTTGTTACACTTCATTCCTTCCGGGAGTGGCTTCACGGCCACAAAAACTAGCAAGTAAATGGCTATTTCAACGATTTCAGATTACCGATTGGATCGATTGGCTCGCTTTGTGACAACTTTGTCACCAAGGTCCGCTTGGGAAATCCTTGTCGGATCCTTAACAAACGTCCGTGTGTGACGAAATGATCACGAAGGTGTCACACAATCTCTGAACTACCCATGCAATCCATGAAATCCACTCCACGCGCCTTACTTGCTACCAGCTTGCTTGGTTGTCTCACTGCCTACGCCGGCAACGAGTCTGCGGTCGTGCCTGCCGTCACTCCCGCGAGCACTGCCTCGGGCCTGCTGCTCGGCAAATTCCCCGGCGAAACCACATTCGATAAAATGTGGTCCGCCTTCACGCTGTATAAAGACGAGAGCAATCCGATCCTTCAGGAATTCGCACTTCAGGGGCGTTTACAGGTTCAATACGCCGACGGTCACTCGGGCGGACATTATGACATCGAAGACTTCAAAAATGGCAATGCTGCCAACGACCAAACCACTTGGGGAGAGCATTTTGAAGCGCGGCGTGCCCGCCTCGGCTTTAAATCGAAGTGGTTCCAAAATTGGAAGCTCGAAGGTCAAATTGACGTCGATACCACCGATGGTTCAAATAACTTATACCGCGATATTTATGACCTTTACCTCACCTACGTATCAAGCGAGGCGCTGAATGTAACGGTCGGTAAGACCAAGGTGAAGCTGGGACGCGAGCAGGAAATCTCCTCCAAGGAAATCCTGACTTTCGAGCGCAGCTTGGTCTCGAATTTGTTTTTCCCGGGTGAGCTCACCGGTGTGATGGTCAATGGTAAAGGTCTGGCGGACTACTGGCTCTATGAACTTGGGATTTACGGCAACGACCGGGCGCGTGAGTTCGCGACTTTCAATAAGGGAGCTATTTTCTTAGGGAAGGTTGGCTACGATTATTCCAGTCAAGCGCATTTGGATACTGCCGTCGCCTCGTTCCAATATTTGCACAATACCGATCCAGGCTTCAAAGAAGTTGATGAAAATAACTTCTATGCCAGTGCCTCGCCTTCCTTTAGCGACTCGATCGGACTCTGCACCGACATTACCCAAGGCCGCTTCGGACTCACCGCCGATCTCCTCTACGGCTTTGGCTTTGAAGGAGATGCCGAGCAAGCCGGCAAGACCAAGGCGCTTAACCAATCCGACGTGTTCGGGCTCAGCCTGATGCCAACTTATTTCATTGCGGACGGATTCCAGTTGGTCAGTCGCTTTCAGTTAGCGACCAGTGCCGAGGCGAATGGCCTGAGTCTTCCGAATCGTTATGAGAAATGGTCACCGAGCGCGGCCAGCGATTCCAAGGGCAATACCTACTTTTCGGCGTATGCCGGTGTGAATTACTACATCTACGGCCACAAGCTTAAGCTCATGAACGGGATTGAGTATTCGAAATTGGCTGGCGGTAACTACGACGGCTACACCTTCCTCAGTGGCCTGCGGATGTCGTTCTAAGCAATTTTCCCGCTCCAGATAATCTTATTTAAAATTTATGAAAACCATCACTTATCTCTTTGCGGCCGCTGCCATCTGTTCGATAGCGACCGCGCAAACGCTTAGCATCAAAGGCAGTGACACCCTCGGTGCCAAGCTTGTGCCGCAGCTTGCCGAAGGCTTCAAAGCTGCTGGCAACACCGGCGTGAAATTCGAAATCGCAGCGGAAGGCTCGACCACCGCGTTCCCGGCTTTGGCCAATGGCACCGCGCAGATCGGCATGTCTTCGCGCAAGATCAAGGATGACGAGCGCACATTTTGCCGGACCAAGGGCGTTTACGTCAAAGAGCACGAGGTTTGTCACGACATGATTTGCGTCATCGTTAACAAAAACTCGCCGCTCGCCAAACTGACCAAAGACCAAGTTGCCAAGATCTTCACCGGTCAAATCAAAGATTGGTCAGAAATCGGCGGCGCACCCGGGAAAATCTCGATCTATACCCGTAACACCTCCTCCGGCACCTACAAAGACTGGCAAAAACTTGCCATGGGCGGCCGTGACTATCCATCCAGCTCATTAAAAATGGCGGGCAATGAGCAAATCGCCCAAGAAGTGGCGAAAAATAAAAATGGCATCGGTTATGTCGGTTTGGCTTACGCCAAAACCGTCGGCACCAAGGCATTGCCGATTGATGGCGTCGAGCCAGTGGCGACGAATGCCAAGAAATACCCGTTTGCTCGGCTTTGCTATCTCTACGCTCCTGACAAACCGAGTGCAGAGGCGGAAGCATTCATGACTTACGTCGAGTCCGCCCCCGGCCAGGAGATCGTGCGCAAGGTCGGCTTTATCCCTGTCAAAGATTTGTAAACGTTGTTTCGGTAATCGGTTGCTACAAAATGAGCAGCGCAGGCTCGTCCGCGCTGCTCATTTTCTTGTTTATTGCCAAAAGCTCAATTACCACCTGATTCATCGCCCATGCCGCAAAAAATCCCCTCAACCCACCAAGCGCCCCATCGTTTCCAGCGACAGGGATTTTCCTATGAGCGGGCGATCAAGTATTTCTTCGCCTCCAATGCCGGGCTGACAATTGTCATTCTCGCGCTGATCATCATTTTCCTGCTCAAGGAAGGTCTTGGGTTTTTTCCAGGCTACCAACGAGAATTGCAGATCTATCGAGTCGCCGGGCTGGAGTTTGTCGATATTTCGCGCAAAAACCTGACCGCTCACGAGCAATTGACCAGCATCCTGAATCGCGCCTATTACGCCGAAATTAACGGCCAATGCAGCGAATCGATGCGCCGCTCGCAAGAGGCCAGTGCGCTCTGGATTGGCTACACCGAGCAAACCGGCGCAACCCGTGATTTGGTGGTCAACAACACTCCGCAAGAGGCCCGCCCAGACTCGGAAATCCTGATCGCGCTCAAGGCCAACTTCGAAAAACAAAAACTTAAAGCGCTCAAGTCGCTCCCCGCCACTCCCCATCTTAGCGCCGCAGAGCGCCAAAATTTGATCGAATCCCTTCGCCATCGAGCGGTCGATGCCAGCGAAGATCCGGCGTTGGTCACGGCCCTCGCCGAAGCGTTTGCCA
>JAYWAR010000466.1:0-3113 GCA_043782285.1 Akkermansiaceae bacterium
CCAAAACACTCAAAGCATTGTCCATCACACGCGCTGGAGGTAACGGAGCAAGTGTGCCATTGCCCGGAAGTTGAACGATTTTTGGTCCAAGCGCCCCGATGTGCAGCCAAACCGCCGAAGAACCGGGACCACCATTGAAAGCAAACATGACCGGCCGTGTCACCGAGTCCGTGGTATCGGTGCGCTCATAGCTGACATGAAAAATCGAGGCCCGTGCTTTACCGTCGTCATCCTTGAGTTGCAGCTTTCCTGAAGTCACTTTGTAAGGAACTTTTTTCCCATCGATCATGACCGAGGATTCTTTCACCACGGCTTCGGTTACTTTGGATACGGGCGAGTCTTTTTGTGACGTATCGGAGGACTTTTCCGTAAGCTTTTCAGGGTTTGGGGCACCCGAAGCAATTAGATTTAAGCAAATGGAGAGAACAACAAATTGTCGCATGGGCATGATGGTAAGGTTGTAACGATTATTGTCGATGGTAGCTGAGCGATTTTCCGGAGAGATTGAGTTTTGCGGTGTTGTCAAGCGACGGATTAAAACTTGTTACAATATATGTAATGCGGAATCAAATCGCTGTGATCGCCATTTAATGATTTCCGATGCTCTCTAATTTTCTTTTCTGCCAATTCTATTTCCCTCTTGCTTAAGATATTGCAGAATAAATGACGTTCTCGCGAAGAATTTGGCCAAGTGGAATGATCTTAGCGCCGGGCTGAGGAAAAGGCATGAAATGGGAATACGGCTCTCTGCCAGTGCTTGATCATTCGTTTTTCGATCCGCTTCAATTTCCGCTGAGTTTTGCGGCGGTTGCAGCGTCGAGGATGAAAGTTCCGGTTCCTGAAACTTTGACACTTGTGCCAGCGTCGATTTGATATTCGAAGGCTTTAATGGGTTTAGTACCTTCGGTTTCCGAGAGCAAATAGACACGGAGAGTCATCACTTCTTTGCCGGTGCCACCGGTCAGTTTTTTGACTGAGTATTTCACTTCATTCGAGCCGACGATGGCTCCACCGATGACGATTTCCGCTTCCTTGGCATTTGCGAATCGGTGGTGACTGATTTTGTTAATTTCTACGAGGACTTCACGGCCCGGGCAAAATGCGTAAACTTTAGCCACGTATTTAGCAGGTTGAGCGGCGATCGGGGTCGGCGGAATTTGTCCTGTTGGTTGAGCTTCGGGGGTTTCCTTCAAATATTTGAGATTTCCAGCAGCCAGTTCCTTGCGGACTGAGGCAAGTGCTTCAAGGTTGACGAAATCTGCGCGATCGTAAAGCCAGCCGCTGCTGCCTTTGATAAAGGAAAAGACCAGCAAGTTTTCGGTCGGTTCCCCACCCACGCTGAAGTCGATTTTGCCAAAATAGGAAGCCTTGGCGGTCGCTCCATTTTGTTTGGCTTCGAGAAATTTGAGTCCTTGCAGTGAGGGCGGAGGGGCGGGTAAATTGAAAAGGGTGGCGGGAAATGGCTTTTTTTCCGAGATAATCCGGTTGCGCACTTCAACTCGACGATGCTCTGCGGTCACTCTTTGCCAAGCGGAGGCATCGCGGCGGATCATTGCTTCCCGCCAAGCGCGATAAGTGGTTTCTAAAGTTGGCCGTAAATCCTCTTGTGCCGTTGCGAGAGAGGCAAAAATGAGCGAAAACGCAAAAATCAATCGATTCATACACGAAACGATTGGACAAGATGACCCATCCCACAACAAACAAATTGCAAGACGTTCCAATTCGGTGCGGTAGGATTTTAGTGATGAGCGATATTTTGCAACGAGTGGCGCCGATTGGCGAAGCGCGGGATCGTGAGATTCTAAAGGATGCATCGACGTATGTTTATTGCCAACGCCCTGAGGGAGAGGTGCTTGCGCACTTGTTACTGCCCGCAGAAAATGGCGAAATCCCCCGGCCGGTGGTCGTTTTTTTTCACGGGGGGTTTTGGGATTCGCCGACACCGACTCAATTTGTCCCCCATTGCCTGCATTTTGCCAGTCGCGGTGCGGTTGCCGTAGCGGCAGAGACTCGGACCTCGGTAAAACATGGTACTGGCGCGCTCGAAGCGATTGAAGACGCCCGCGAACTGATCCGCTGGCTGCGTCAAAATGCGGATACTTTCAATCTGGATCCTACCAAAATCACCATTGGTGGGGCGGGCGGCGGGGCTTACTTGGCATTACTCGCGACGATGCCAAAACCTAAAAATTTGCCGAGTGTCGCTGGATTTGATTGTTTTCCCCAAGCGCTTATTCTGTTCAGTGCGCTGGTTAATACGGCGACTCATGGGCCTGCGATCGATCGTTTTCCCAATGTGAAGACCGCCAAACGCCTCAGTCCAACTCATTTGATTCGTCGAAAACTGCCGCCGATGCTTTTTCTCCACGGTAAATCGGATCGGATTACCCCCTTTGATGAGGTTGATAAATTCCGTCGGCGTATGCGTTGGCGCGGAAATCGCTGCGAATTGATTGATTTTGAAAAGGCTGAGCATTCTTTTTTTAATTTCAATGTCAGTCACCAAAACTTCGAACGCTGTATTCACACAGCCGATCGTTTTCTGGTCGATCGGGGCTTGTTGCCCGCCGAGCTTGATCTCGATAACTTCTAAGAATTTCTCATGAACGCGTTTTACCACTCAAGTACTCCTTTGGTTGCTGGATCCTTGCATCGACTCTCTCAAGAACATGACAATTGCGGGATGGGAGCGATCGCTCAGCTTCATGGCAAACGCAGCCACCAAATTCTCGACTACGCCCTGACTTCAGTTTGCTGCATGACCCACCGTGGTGCCGTGGATGCCGATATGAAAACCGGTGATGGCTCTGGAGTTCTCACCCAGATCCCCTTCCCGCTTTTCATCAAAGTCGCGGAAAAGCTTGGGCATGTAATTGAAAATGAATGTGATCTCGCTGTGGCGGTGTTCTTTTTTCCGGACTTCGAGCTCGCGGAGATTGCCAAGATTAAAACCTGGGTTGCCGAAGTTACCGACAAACGTGGGATTGCCCAGATTGGCTGGCGCGAGGTGCCTGTGGACCTCAGTGCCCTCGGGAAAGTCGCTCAAGTCAGCCGGCCGCAAATCGAGCATTTATTGTTGATTCGGCCTGATGGGATGGACGCCGATTCGTTCG
>JAYWAR010000467.1:0-3113 GCA_043782285.1 Akkermansiaceae bacterium
CCACATCTCTCGAATATTCATGCGCAAGCGTTGAAAGCGGCGGAGGAAATTTCGGCTCATCTCACTCCGCAAACTCGTGCCTATCATGAAATCTGGCTCGACGGTGAAAAGGTTGAATCTACGGAAGAAGACTTTGAGCCGATTTATGGTAAGACTTATCTGCCACGGAAATTTAAAATCACCATCGCGGTGCCGCCGTCTAACGATGTCGATATTTATGCCAATTGCCTTTCCTTCATCGCCATCGTCGAAGATGGGGAACTGCTAGGTTACAACGTCGCTGTCGGTGGTGGCATGGGCTCTACCCATGGCAATGACGCGACCTATCCACGGATTGCGGATGTGATTGGTTTCTGCACTCCCGCACAAGTGGTTGATGTCGCGGAAAAGGTAGTGCTGGTGCAGCGTGATTTTGGAGATCGCACGGATCGCAAGCACTCACGTTTTAAATACACCGTGGATGATCGTGGACCGGCGTGGATTCTCGCTAAATTAAATGAATACCTTGGTTACCAACTCGACGCGGTTCGGCCCTTTATTTTCGAAGACAATGGTGACCGTTACGGTTGGGTCGAGGATTCTAACGGTAACTCGCATCTCACTTTGTTCATTGCCGGCGGGCGGGTGCTGGACACTCCAAGTTATCCGATGCGTACGGGACTTCGTGAAATTGCCAAAATTCATGACGGAGACTTCCGCTTGACCGCAAATCAGAATCTCATCATCGCCAACATTACTCCGGCAAAGCGTCCTGAAATCGAAAAATTGTTAGCGCAGTACGGGATTAAAGACAGTCATTTGCAAGGTGCACTGCGCCTCAATTCGATGGCCTGCGTCGCGCTACCGACTTGTGGGTTGGCTCTGGCTGAAGCCGAACGCTACCTCCCGGATCTGATTACTGAACTTGAAACATCGCTGGAAGAAAAGGGTCTGCGTCATGACGCAATCACGATCCGGATGACTGGTTGCCCGAACGGTTGTGCCCGCCCATTCATTGCGGAGATTGGTTTTGTCGGCCGTGGTCCTGATCGCTACAACTTGTATCTCGGCGGTGGGTTTGCCGGCCAAAGGCTGTCGAAACTCTATCGCGAAAATGTGGAGGCTGCATCCATCAAGCCATTGTTAGAGCCCATTTTCGAGCACTATGCGAAGGAGCGAACCGAAGGTGAGCGCTTTGGCGATTTCTGTATTCGTCAGGGATATGTCGCAGCAACTGTTCAAGGTCCTGATTTTCATAAGAACCTAAAGCCGGAAGCGTTTGCTTCTGTTTGAAGCCCAGTACCCCCTACGTCATGATGGAAGCTTTGAAATTTAAATCCCCGGTAGAGAGTTCTTTGGAAATTATTCCCGCAGAGTTGTCTGCCGCGCTGGCTCCTTTGCGGGCGGGCGAGCGGCTTCGTTTGCTCTACGAGCAGCTTGGTGATCGGCTCGTTGCATCCACCAGTTTTGGTCTTCAGGCGGCAGTGATGCTTCATTTGATTCATGAATATGCGCCGAAAATTCCGGTGGTTTTCATCGATACCGGATTTCTGTTTCCAGAGACCTATCAGTATGCAGAACAACTCGTTGGGCAGTTGAAGATCGATCTGCGGACCTATCAACCCAAGATTTCGGCGGCACGGATGCAGGCGTTGTGGGGAAATCTTTGGGAAAATGGCAAGGACGGAGCAGATCGCTACGGCTTGATCACCAAGATCGAGCCGATGAATCGTGCGTTGCGGGAAACGGGAGCCGACGTATGGCTCAGCGGCCTTCGCCGCTCGCAATCCGGGACTCGCGCTGATCGACCTTTTGTCGAGCAGCAGAAGAAAACCGTAAAAGCCTATCCGATTTTGGATTGGCCAGACGCGCAAGTGGATTTGTATTTTCACCAGAACGGACTGCCACGTCATCCGCTGGTCGAAAAAGGTTACGTCACGATGGGAGATTGGCATAGCACGCGTCCCGTGGCAGAGGGTGATGCCGAATCGACTCGTTTCAATGGCGAGAAGTTTGAATGTGGACTTCATCTCGATTCGGGGACTCCGGATTTCCAGATTTGATCCCTGACAGCCGTGAATTTTTATTCTTAACTCATCTCTGTATTTAAAAAACTGTAAACCGAACATCTGTTATGAACATTGCCGAAAATATGGTTGCTACTGTGGGCAACACTCCCCTGATTCGCCTCAATCACATCACTGAGGGTCTCGAAGCCGAAATCTGCGTAAAAGCTGAGTTTTTCAATCCTCTCTTTAGCGTCAAAGATCGCATCGGCAAGGCGATGATCGAAGCTGCCGAGCGCGATGGTTTGCTCAAGCCGGGCGGATTGATCATTGAGCCGACCTCCGGAAATACCGGGATTGCGCTGGCTTTCATTGCCCGTTCGAAGGGGTATCGCTGTATTTTGACGATGCCGGAAAGTATGTCGATTGAGCGCCGGGTTTTGCTTCGTTTGCTTGGTGCGGAAATTGTTCTCACCCCGCGTGCTCGTGGCATGAATGGTGCCATCGCGATGGCGAAGAAATTGTTGGAAGAGCACGTTGAGGGATCATTCGGACCGGGTCAGTTTGACAATCCGGCGAACCCGCAAGTTCATCGCGAAACGACTGCGGAGGAAATTTGGCGGGATACTGACGGCATGGTGGATGTATTTATTTCCGGCGTTGGTACTGGCGGTACTCTGACTGGGGTGGGTGAAGTTTTGAAATCTCGTGGGAATACTAAAATTATTGCGGTGGAACCGGCCGCGAGCCCAGTGATTTCTGGCGGCGCACCTGGCCCGCACATGATTCAGGGAATCGGTGCGGGGTTTATTCCAAAAAATCTTAACGTCGCGATCATTGATGAGGTCATCTTGGTTTCTAACGA
Organism: Akkermansiaceae bacterium; assembly: GCA_043782285.1. Taxonomy (GTDB): domain Bacteria; phylum Verrucomicrobiota; class Verrucomicrobiia; order Verrucomicrobiales; family Akkermansiaceae; genus Luteolibacter. Next base: position 2,851 of record JAYWAR010000467.1, read on the forward strand.
AGATGCGATTGCTACCGCGCAGGCGTTGGCACAACTCGAAGGTTTACCCGCGGGGATTTCCACCGGGGCTAATGTCTGGGCGGCGATGCAAGTTGCAAAACGTCCCGAATTTAAAGGCAAGCGCATTGTGACGATTGGCTGTTCGTCCACCGAGCGCTATCTTTCGACCGCGCTTGCCGAGAAAGTTCGCGAAGAAGTGACTCTTCTTCCGGTTCACGAAATTTGATCGATTTGAACAGGAGCCCGACTTCGCAAGGGAGGTC
>JAYWAR010000468.1:0-8540 GCA_043782285.1 Akkermansiaceae bacterium
GCTGAACTCCGGCTCGGAGATTTAATTCCTTGGTTAAATTGCGGCTTTGAATGCAATTGCCTTAAGCGTCTTAAATTGGATTTTTGTGGAATCATTGGACTGGGTTTTTAAAGTGAAGGATCAATATCTAACCGGAAAAATAATCATAAATTTGCAAGTCCAACAAGCAATTCCATTCAATGCCTAAAATTTATTTCGCCTTTTCCTCAGGGGCAGTCCATCTGGTTTGAGAATCGCGCCCGGACCGGCGATGTTGAATCCACCGAAATGAAACTTCTGCCAACCATCGGCTAACCCGTCAGTGTCACTGTCACCTCCCGCGCTATTTTTTCGAAGGGATTGGTACCGAGGGCTTCCACTTCGTAAAAATTTGGAATTCCGTCGTCGTCGAAGTCCGCATCGCCAGCCTGCTGGAGGCTTGTCACCGTGGTGTCATCGACGTGGTGAAGCCCGATCCCAAAATTGGATTGTCACATCCTGTGGCACAGGTGGATTGGCGAGCGAATAGGCCTTTTTTTCCAAATAAGCCTTTTCTTTGGGGTGAAATGCGGCCTCCATTCTAACGCCTTCTTTGCGGTACAAATCATGAATCTGAGAAAGGGTGCCCATCGCCTCTCCTTGCAGTTGGCCGTCAATCACGACGAAAGATGGGCCGCGGGTTGCCAAATCAAGCAACTCCGAAATTTCAGGTCCATTGTAATCACGCCCGTGCTTGGCCAGCCATTCACGCATCCTCGCAGTGTTGGTGCTGCCTATGCCCATTAACAAGCGATAGTCGCCGAACGTACCGTCGCTGTTTTTGAGCCGAAAGGTGAATAAGCCACAAAAGTGGTTGAAACTGATGTTAGACCAAGCGGAGATTTCGCCTGCAACATTTCCATTGGGATAAATCCGTAAGAGCGACCGTGAATGGTCGTAACTGTGGCCGATAGGAACACCAATTCCGTCCCGCAGTAATTCTTCCGGAGTTCCCTTATTCGGGCAATCACCGCCGGATCATCCGGAGGCAGGACCAGGAGAGGCGGTGGTGAATCCGGCAGGTTTGGATGGCGTGCCGTCCATGATCGGAACAGGGATTTCCACATCCCACTCCGGGGCTGCATTTTCTTGCACCGACAACGGAAGGAGTACGCAACAAAGCGCCAATGAAATCGGGAGGAATTTTATAAACTGCGAGATTCTTTTCTTACTGGGTTGGATGTCGATCCATTGTGATTGGTTTTCCCATCACGGGAGGCACTGATGGTCGATCCCTGTTATCTGTTGGATGAGTTGGTAAAGTACCAACTCTCTAACCATTCTCCAGAATTTTGTAATTTTACAAGGTGGCGAAGTCAAGATATTCAGCCGATCAGGAGTCATTGTTGAAAGTGATCAGGTAAATCCGCACAGACGCGGGTTTGACCCAGCAAGAACTTGCCCGGAAAATGCGGTTGAGCCGATCCTGCATGAGCGACGTTTTGCACGGCCAGCACCGGCTGGACGGGATTGAGTGGATTTCGTTCGGCAAAGCCGACAAAGTGATCCGCAGCCAGCAATCTGCGGCAGTAATCCCCCGCGCACTCAATAACTCCGAGCTTCACTTGGATTGATTGGCTGAATCCATCGCCACTCCTGCTCGCTACGTAGCCATTGCACATGGTTTCGAGCCTTTGAGGCTGTTTTTTGGAACCCTTGCCAAAAATGGCCCTTCCGAGCGTCAAATGCTTTCAGTTCACACTCAGGAACAACCTGAAAGTGAGCATCACATCACGCAATGCGGATGACGCTTAATCCTCGGATAGCAAATGGCAACATTCCAACTCGCTCCTGCATGCAGACCACGCGACATTTCAAAAGAAAATGGATCAAGGTCATTTATGTCGACGCCTCAAAATTGAACGTCGTAACTCACATAAGCTCTTTGCCTGCCTGTCAGCACCGGCGTTGGTGTCAGCCAAAATATCAGGTGAAAATGAATCAAAGGATTACGACGCTACCATTTTATAAAGCCACAAGAATGATCTCGCTCAGATTTGCATTCATTTACTGTCAGGACTCTAGCTAAATTTTGATATGGCAAGCTTTGCCTCGAATCAAAAAGTAGCCTCACTAGGGCTCGAACCTAGAATAACAGAATCAAAATCTGTGGTGTTACCATTACACTATGAGGCTTTTTGCCTGCGGCGGGATTACGCTAAACCGATTTTAGCTGCCTTGGCAATAGCTAAAATTATTCAATACGCCCGCCGCCGTTCAAGGATATCCTCCACCAAATGCCCTGCGATTGATGTGATAATTTGATGAAAAACATTGAATTTCCTATCCATCTCATGCATGGTAAATTTTCAATTTAATTTAAACCCATGAAATCTCTAAAAAACTTGACTCGTTTCACTTACGAAACCGCGGCATTTCAAGGATGGCGCCTTTGTATCAGTAGGGCTGGCTCAACTTTTACCCGTTACTTCCCAGATAAAAAATTTGACGGTGAAAAAAAAGCCTTAGAGGCGGCTGAAAAAACTCTCACTGAATTAAAAACCCTGCTTGAGGGAAGCAAACGCGTCGATGGCAAATTGAGCGCAAATACCCTCAAAAAAGCCGAGAAGCTTCTCGCTGACGCCGTTTAAAAAACTGCCCGTGATTCCGCCTGAAATCAAGAGGACGTATTGTTGCCTTTTAGAAATGCGGTAGCCTTGACATTAATCGCGACTTCCTTGAATTAACTGCATGGCTAAGAAATCAACACCCATTAAAGACAAGTTCAACAAGACCCAGATCCTTGAGCAAATCGCGGCAAGTACCGAACTCAGCCGTAAGCAAGTGGCTGCGGTTTTGGATAGCTTGGCCGACCTGATTGAAGCGCACATCAACAAGCGTGCGGTAGGCGAGTTTGTGTTACCTGGCTTGATGAAGATTAGCACGGTACGTAAGCCGGCGGTAAAAGCACGTAAAGGCATCAGCCCTTTTACCAAAGAGGAGATCATTTTCAAAGCGAAGCCAGCTTCGACGGTCGTTAAAGTGCGTCCGCTGAAGAAGCTTAAGGACATGGCACTCTGAGGAGTCAGACCTAGGTGATTCCCCGGAATTCACTTCGCACCCAACATGGTCTTTCCAAATACGCGGGAAGGCCATGTGTTGTTAAATGCCTGATCAAGTAGAAGGCCGTTCAGAGTTTTTGGGAAACATGCCACCACCGTGCGGGATGGGTTAACCTAAAAAGAAGATGATAATCCCTGATTTCACGGATTGAACTGATTTTTAAGAAGTTGGAAGGGATTGCCAGTTCACCCAAGAGGTGAGTCGAGTTGCTGCCAATTCTTTCCGTGAAATCCATTAAAGTCAGCGCAATCTGTGGTAAATCTCGGAATTAACACCTTAGTCATTTTACTTTCTCGGGTTATAAACTCCAGCAGATCTCAGCAGTTCACAAAATTCTCGGTTAAAACTGGCGAAACAAATAACTCACTCGACCGTGACACTTTTCGCGAGGTTGCGCGGTTGGTCGATCTCACAGCCACGCAAGCGGGCGACATGGTAAGCGAACAGCTGAAGTGCGACCGTCGCAGGAATGGTAGCAACTAGCGGATGACAGCGTGGGATGGAAATGAAGTCGTCCATGCATTCGGCAGTCTCGTGGTCGCTCTCGCTAATAAGACCAAGGATCCGGGCACCACGGGCACGACATTCCTCAATATTGCCGAGGGTTTTATCTTTGCCGGGGATGTCACAGGCGAGCGCGATGATTGGCGTGCCTTTTTCGAGTAGGGCGATCGGACCATGCTTGAGTTCTGCGGCGTGGTAGCCCTCTGCGTGGATATAGGAAATTTCCTTAAGTTTCAACGCACCTTCAAGCGCAACCGGATACATCGGGCCACGACCGATGAAGAAAGCATGTTCAGAATCGGCATAATCTTGGGCGATCTTGGCAATCCGAGAATTCTGAAGAATGACCTTGGCAACCAGGGCAGGGATCGACTCGATTTCGCGAGCAAATTTGATGCCTTCGTCCCGCGAAAAGCGACGGCCACGGCCAAGTTTGAGCGCCATCATCAAGAGCACCGCGACTTGGCAGGTGAACGCTTTAGTGGAAGCAACCGAAATTTCAGGGCCGGCATGCAAGTAAACTCCCCTCCCCGTTTCACGGGCGATGGTCGAACCGACAACGTTGCAAAGACTCATCACAAAGGCCCCTTTTTGATTCGCCTCGCGGACGGCGGCTAAGGTGTCGGCAGTTTCCCCCGATTGGGAAATAGCCACCACCAGATCACGGTTCCCAAGGATCGGATTTCGATAGCGAAACTCGGCAGCTTGTTGGACCTCGGCATGGATGTCAGCGAGATCTTCGAACGCATATTCACCTACCAGTCCGGCATGCAGTGAGGTGCCGCAACCGATGAGCACTACCCGGTTAAGCTCGGCCAGTTCTCGAGGCGAAGTGCCCATCCCGGCGAGCACCGAGCAGCCGAGGTTAAAGTCGAGGCGCCCACGAATCGCATTGCTCAGGGAATCAGGCTGCTCGTGGATTTCCTTGAGCATAAAGTGGTCGAAACCGCCCTTTTCGGCAGCGGTAGCGTTGACAGCGAGTTGCGCGATCTCGCGAGTCACAGAAATGTTGTTGAGGTCCCGGATATCGACGGAATCAGCAGTGACAATGGCAATGTCGTTATCATCCAGATAAATCACCCGCTGGGTGTAAGCAACAATGGCGGAAGCATCGGAAGCGATGATCGTCTCCCCCTCACCGATACCGATGACGATCGGGCTGCCGCGACGGGCAGTGACGATTTTATCGGGCTCACGGGACGACAGCACAGCAATCCCGAAAGTGCCTTCGACCTGATGAAGCGCATCACAAACCGCTTGAAAGAGGTCACCTTTGTCACAATCTCCAATCAAGTGGGCGAGAACTTCGCTATCGGTCTCGGAGTAAAAGTGGTGACCATTTCCCTCAAGTCGGGCACGAATGGTGCGGTAATTTTCGATGATCCCATTGTGAACCAGCGCAATCTCACCGGATTGGTCGAGATGCGGGTGGGCATTGAGTTCAGTTGGCGGGCCGTGGGTGGCCCAGCGAGTATGGGCGATACCGGTGGTTACACGTTGAAAAAGCTCCGGACTCCATTCGGCGTGAGCCTTGTCACTGAGTCTGGAGACTTTTCCCGGAGCCTTGGCGACGACCAAGCGCTGTTGATCTAAAACAGCGAGGCCCGCGGAGTCATAGCCACGGTATTCGAGCCGACGCAGTCCATTGATCAGCGCAGTGGCGGCACCTGCACGTCCGATATAGCCAACGATTCCACACATTTTAGATGGGGGCTTACAGGTTGGAATTTGGGGATTTCACGTCGTGCTGCACGACTTCGCCCGGGCGGGTATGACTCTGAGGCCAGAGTTTGCGACCCGGGTAGATCGAAGTGTGGATGCCGGTATGGACGCCATCGCCGATGATGGTGCCGAATTTGCGCCGTCCGGTTTCAACCAGACTGCTGCCAACACTCGAACGATGATTTCTCCCATCGTGGCGGAGATTGGAAGTGATGGTACCAGCTCCGAGGTTAACATTCTCACCGAGGACGGAATCGCCAATGTAGGAAAGGTGGCCAACTTGAGTGTTGGAGAGAATCAGGCTATTTTTAATTTCAACGGATTGCCCGATATGGCAGTTGTCACCGATACTGGTGTTACCGCGAAGGTAGCAATTGGGGCCAATTTTGCAATTGGCTCCGATGACCAAGTTTCCTTCGATAAAAACACCCGGCAAAATACGGGAGCCAAGGCCCAAATGGAGAACCCCTTCAATCACCGCAGATGGGTAAACCTGGCCATGGATCGAGTTGCCAGTCAGGGCCGAAACATAGAGCTCGTTGGCACGGAGCAAATCCCAAGGGTAACGGATGATTCGCGAGAATTTTGCGGTGAAGTCGCTTTCCAGAACGGGTAGCGTACCAATCCAAGCTAGCGGATTTTTATCGGCATCGCTGAGGCAAGATTTGCCGGAGGCCAAGAACCCCGCAAGGTCTGAAGGATCCAACCAAGCGCAAGGATCGAAGCTGAGATGGGTATCACCGATGACCCGCCGCTGATGCTCGGCGAGCGGGATATTGGCGATGGGAAAATCTTGGATCTGTCGGGTCAAGGAAAGCGGCCAGCAATCGGAGGGATCAAAAGACATCTGCAAATCCTAGCCAATTTCCTCAAGGATGGCGACTGAGAATTTGCGAACCCAAGAGTCCACTTCACCCAGTTCACGATGCTCAACCAATACCCGGATTTTATTTTCGGTGCCGGAGTAACGGATCAAGTGACGGCCATTGTCACCAAACTCAGCGGTCGCTTGCTGCATGAGCTGTTGGAGCTTCGGCAAAGTGACCAACGGCGGCTTGGCTGGCACGTCAATGTTGGCGAGATTCGTCGGGTACTCGTGCATGATGGCAGCCAGATGGGCCAGCGTCGCACCCCGCTCACGCATCATTCGCAGCACTTGGAGCGCACTCAGGATGCCGTCTCCGGTGGTGACATGATCACCAAAAATCAAGTGCCCAGAATTTTCACCACCGAACGAGTAGCCATTTTTGCGCATGCACTCGATGACGCTGCGGTCACCCACGGCGGTGGTTTCGACCTTGATTCCGTGTTGGCGCATGGCTTCGAGCAGCCCGAGATTACTCATCACGGTGGCAACGAGAGTGTCGTGCTTAAGCTTCCCCTGCTCCTTGAGGCCGATGGCGCAAAGCCCAAGAATCCGGTCGCCGCTGACAACTTGACCATCGGCGTCGGTGAAAATGACTCGGTCAGCGTCACCGTCGAAGGAAATCCCGAGGTCAGCTTGGTGTTTCCGGACCAGCTCACCTGCGGTTTGCGGGTATAGCGCGCCGCAGCCTTGGTTGATGTTCAGGCCGTCGGGATCAATTCCAGTCGTGATCACTTCAGCACCGAGTTCCTTAAAAATCAACGGTGCGATGAAATAGGCAGCCCCATGGCCACAATCGACAACAATTTTAAGGCCATGCAGCGAAATATTATCCGCCGTGTGCTTGGCAAACTCGATGTAGCGGCCACGTGCATCGTCGATGCGGTGAGCCTTGCCAATTTGCCGAGGCGGTAACGGCGCGGCTTCAGGCTCATCCCCCATGATGTGGCGCTCAATGAGGCTCTCTAAATCGTCCGACAACTTGTAGCCGTCGGGACCGAAAATCTTCATTCCATTGTCCTCGTAGGGGTTGTGGGAAGCGGTGATCATGATACCGGCCACCGCACCCATCGATTTGGTCAAATGCGCAACTGCCGGCGTTGGCAGCGGGCCGACCAAATAAACGTCCATTCCCATTGAAACCAGGCCGCTGGTAATTGCGGATTCGAGCATGTAGCCGGAAATTCGAGTATCCTTGCCGATGAGCACCCGGTTGCGGCGCGCGCCAGAAGCCCGCAACACATTGGCAACCGCCTTGCCCATTCGCAGTGCGACTTCGGCGGTAATCGGAAATTCATTCACTCGGCCTCGAACTCCATCCGTTCCAAATAATTTCATGGGATTGTGCAAATTTTCTAAGACGTCATTTGTGCAAAAAGCTCGCATGAATCAAGATAAAAACCGTGTTTTCCACTTACCCGCCAAGTACCGCGCGGTGGATCCGGCCTGGCGATTTTTTGAGAAACTGACGAGCCAGCGACTCGAACTCCTCCGAGAGATCGGTGAGATGAAGTTCCAAACTCCCTTCAAGAACCGCAGTTTCAAGTAGATCGAGACGCGTAAGTTCTTTTTTCAAATGCTCAGCACAAGTACTCGCCGAGTCCACCAACCGCACTCCCGTGGGCAGCAACTCCTTTAAAACCGGAATCAGCAATGGATAATGGGTACATGCCAGCATCAAGGTATCGATCCCCTTCGCGATCAATGGCTCTAAATAAGTCTGCAAAACTTGCCGGGTGGCCGGATGCTCCAGCCAATTTTCCTCAATCAAAGGCACCAGCAACGGAGTCGCTTGGCCGTAAATCATCAACCCAGTTTTGCCGAGGGCTAGGGCATGTTGATAGGCGTGAGAACCAATGGTGCCACGAGTCGCGATGATTCCGATACGTTCGGTAGTTGAGCAAGCGAGCACCGCTTCGACCCCAGGCTCGATGACCCCAAGAATCGGAATCCGATATTTTTCATGCAAACTCGGCAAAGCGTGGGCTGTCGCCGTGTTGCAGGCGACGACGATGGCTTTGACCCCGCGAGCGATCAGAAAACGCACATCTTCATCGGCGAACTGGCGGATCGTTTCCGGACTTTTTGAGCCATAAGGCAGCCGCGCAGTATCCCCCAGATACAAAATATCTTCGGCTGGTAACAATTCCTGCACTGCCCGGACGACGGTCAAACCGCCGACACCCGAGTCAAAAAATCCAAGAGGCGCTGAATTCACTGGCATGAGTGTGACCGCCTACGCGCGGCAGGCAAGCGGGAAGCCTCAGCTGGTGCAATCCCTGCGCTCACCTCTGCTTGCCTCGAGGATGAGACCATAAATTCAACAAAAAATCCTAGGCAAGTTGATCTAGCCAGAGATGCTTCAAGA
>JAYWAR010000469.1:0-3083 GCA_043782285.1 Akkermansiaceae bacterium
CGAATGGATTCCATGGCAATTGACGGCCCCATGCTTTCGTTTGGACTCGATCAATCAAGCCGTAAGCAGATTAAATGCAGCCCTTTGAATTTTATCGAAGATTCTCTTGCCAATCCGCAGCTCGGCTCGTAACAAGTGCGCCCACCCAACCGGATGCTCGGATGGCGGAATTGGTAGACGCGCTAGACTAAGGATCTAGTAGGGTAACCTGTGGAGGTTCGAGTCCTCTTTCGAGCACTTTTGGTTGGAGGATTATGATTTGGGGAGCCATGAAAGGCTCCCTTTTTCAAGTTCAATAGGTGTCCCTCGACTCGTTTTCGGCCACTTTTTCAGTGGCATGCTTGGAGGGGATTGCGTTGTGCGTCTCTCAGGTTCGCCTCACCTCTCAAGGTGCGACCATCGGACCGTTCTCGAATCGTTTTTTGGAGTTAGGTGGACTGCTCTTTGATGCTGTGCTGGACCCCGTTATTCTTTATTGAAGCTCTCATGAGCGGGCAACTAGTCTGTTGTGAGATCCAGTTTCCTGAAAATTTTGGGTTGAGGTTCTAGCAATATTGCGTCTTTACCTTGCACATACCTTTTTTAGCTTTAGCCTCCCCAATCCGCCGCTCTTCACAGAACCCCAAATCCATTATGAATGCTCCTACCCGCTCCCCACGCCAGCATGGCTTCGCTTTAGTGGTCACTCTCAGTTTGATGATCCTTTTGACGGTCATCGCCGTTGGCTTGCTCACCCTGTCGAGCATCACCTTGCGAGCGACTGGCCAAGGCGAGGCGATGGCCACCGCGCGGTCTAACGCTCACCTCGCGCTGATGTTGGCACTCGGGGATTTGCAAAAGAGCCTCGGCCCCGACCGGGCAGTCACTGCCACTTCAGAAATTCTCGCGGCCGACCCAACGACTCCCGTTACCAAGCCCAATACCGCCGGGGTCTGGGAATCTTGGTGGGATTTCAACCCGAATAGCAGCCCCGCTCCTGCCTACATCAGCGAGAAAACGAATCGTTTCCGCCGCTGGCTGGTTTCCAGTGCCGATCCCGCCGCTGCCACCAGCCGGGATTTCGTCACCAACGCGTGGACGGGGAAAACCATCGAACTCGTCGGCAATGGTTCACTCGGTGCCACTGCCACTGTCGGTGCCAAGGCGACCGCCGGGCTGGTGCCGGTTTCCAAGAACGGCAAGGTTCAAGGTTCGTATGCGTGGCATGTGTCCGACGAGTCGGTTAAAGCCCGCATCAATCTTTACCGCGATCCCAGCAAGAATGCGACCTTGGCGCAAAAACGCGCTCTGCTTGCGGGTCATCGGCCGGATCCATCTGTTATGAAAGGTGCCGACGGCACTTCCCCAACTTATCTTCCCACCGACCTGAGCGCCGCCGAGTTCGTGAAAGCCAAGGATCAATCCGCTAAGCTCCTGGATCTCGATCAAGTCGAGTTGCTCGATCAAGCGAAGGGCAAAATCAAGCAATTCCGCAATGACGTGACGCCTTATTCACTGGGGGTCATGACCGACGTGCGCCGCGGCGGCCTCAAGCAGGATTTGTCGTCGGTTTTCGAAATGAGCGATGCAACCGTTACGAAGCTGCCAGATGAGTTCAAAGTCAGTGCTACGGTTTCAAAGAAACTGTATCAAACGACGCAAGGGATCATCGACAATTCCGACCCGTATTGGAGTAATTTGTCAGGCTACTACAACTCCTTCCGAAGCATCACCACGCCCGACACCAAGCCGACTCTTGCATTACCGGCCACGGCGGCTTCGTTGACGGCGAATAAAGTGCCCCAAACTTACTTGCCGGGTCCGGTCATCGCCAAAGTGGAGATGGTGTTTAGCTTGGTGACCCGCGAAGTAGCTTCAACTTACCTCGGGCAGTATGGTCCTACTGCGGAGATGAATAAGTTCGATGACACAGTAAATTTTATTTTCACCCCACAGATCACGCTGCATAACCCTTACAACGTGAATGTTTCATTCCACAAGATGGCGGTCACGATCATCAATGTCCCAGTCGCTTTCAGGTTCACCCTGGTAACCCCAGAGAAAGGGGCGCAATCACAAAGCGTCGTCCCTGGGAATTTCGAGTCTTTGAACGAATGGACTCAAGATACTAATGTTGCAGGCGATAAAAAGTTTGTCCTTCAAATCGCGAACTGGAGCGATCAGATCCCCGGAAACATGAATATCGTAGCTCCAATTGTCATGAAGCCCGGCGAAGTTATAGTATGTACGCCCTATCTCAATCCGGCCGGGAACTTTTTGAAAGACAGTAGGTCGGGGTCCACCAACGACGTTTTTGATTGGCAAAATAAGCTCACCTCCACAGGCACAAGCTCAGGCTCAGGCTCAGGCGTTAAAATGAAACCAGGCTTCACCCCTGGCCTCGGCTTCGAGAACAACGGCAGCACCCCATCCTGCAAATCCTCTTCGGATATATTAGGTGGATTTACCAACTGGTGGATGCTGATGATCCGCGATCCAAAAAGAAATAGGACACCTATTCAGCCTCAAATGGACGACACCAAACCTTCCCCTGGTCATCCCGTTGACAAGTATTTTGTCGAATTTCAAGTGCAACGGCCGAAGTGGTGGACCGGCAGGCCGGGAACGACAGCCCCGACAGACGCGGCTCCCTTCTTTGAGGTGGGTGCCACGCTCCAGAGCACCGCAAACAGTAACGCTATCAATTACGCTCAACTAAAATTCGATTACACCAACGACACCAAGCTCAAAGCATTTTTCAATAACAGAACTTACCGCTGTCCTGCCGACCCTAACGACTTCTTAACTGGGGACCAAACTTTTGTCTCGGCAACAACCTCAATTAGCGCCCAAGCTAAAGTGCTGCCGTTTGCCGTTTTTTCAGCTTACGCACGCACCACCAACGGCGGGGTGTATGAGACGGGCAAACGGACCAAAACAGGTTCCGATTCTCCGCAAACCAATTTGCTGAAAGACGGGCGCTTGGCGGGCAAACCCTTCCTCTTCCACAATCCATCGCGTGCGGTCGTCACTATGAACTTGGCCACGGATAAGCCCGGCATTCAGCCCTATGAAACCAACCTACAGCCGTTTGTAAGTAGGGG
>JAYWAR010000470.1:0-3083 GCA_043782285.1 Akkermansiaceae bacterium
GCGTTGCGCAGCCATTTCCGCCCCGAATTTCTCAACCGGATTGACGAAATGATCATTTTCGACCGCCTCAAACGCGAGGAAATCACCATCATTGTCGAACTCCAACTCGCCCGAGTCCGCCAGCGTCTGGCCAAGCAAGGCCTCAGCCTAGTCCTTCATCCAACCGTCACAACACGGCTCGGAGAAAAAGGCTATGATCCAATCTACGGAGCCCGCCCTCTCAAACGTGTGATCCAACACCTGTTGCTCGATCCCTTGAGTTTAGACGTTCTCGATGGTAAATTCCTCGACGGGGATGTGATTCAGGCCCAAATCGAGGGGGATGAGGTCGTCTTCAACAAAATATAATCCCCTAACTGACCCTTATTTTTTCTTAGCGTTTTGCAAGGCTTGGGAAAACCAGTCGTTATTTTGCGCGGCACCGGGCTTAAAATTGGCGGCTTGACCTTGCGCCCGGGGGCGGCTCTGTTGGGAACTTCGGTCTCCCGATTCGGAGCGGCGGTTGTCGAGATCCACTTTCGATTTCATCGAAAGTGCGATGCGGTTGCGCTTAAGGTCCACTTCCACCACCGTCACTTGGACTTTTTGGCCGACTTTAACCACTTCTGAAGCATCACGGATAAAATGATCTGCCAGTTGGCTTACATGAACCAGACCATCTTGGTGGACCCCAACATCGACGAAGGCTCCAAAGGCAGTGACATTGGTGACAATTCCGGGAAGTTTCATCCCAATCTGTAAATCCGCAGGTTTCTCGACCCCTTCAACAAAGGAAAACATCTCAAATTGTTTACGTGGATCGCGGCCGGGCTTGGAGAGCTCAGCCACGATGTCCTTCAGCGTTGGCAGGCCCACTTGATCATCGACGTATTTTTGTAAATCGATTTTCTGACGCACCGCATCATTGCCCAGCAATTCTTCCACTTTACAGCCAACATCAGCTGCCATTTTTTCGACGAGTGGATAACGTTCTGGATGAACTGCCGATGAATCCAGCGGATGCGCTCCCCCCCGCAAACGAAGAAATCCGGCCGCCTGCTCAAACGCTTTCTCACCGAGGCGAGGCACTTTTTTCAATTGCTCACGTGACGTGAAAGCCCCGTTCTGATTGCGCCAAGCGACAATATTTTCCGCCAGTGAAGCATTGAGCCCTGAAACATAAGACAGCAGTTGTTTAGACGCCGTGTTAATTTCAACTCCAACAGCGTTGACGCAACTTACCACCGTATCATCGAGGCTGGCCTTGAGCGCACGCTGATCGACATCGTGCTGATACTGGCCGACACCAATCGCTTTGGCATCAATTTTCACCAACTCCGCAAGTGGATCCATCAACCGACGACCGATACTCACCGCTCCACGAACCGTGACGTCCTCATTCGGAAATTCTTCACGCGCAACATCCGAGGCCGAGTAAATCGAGGCCCCACTTTCGTTCACCATCACCACTGGAATCGCGGATGGCAGTTTCAGCTTTTTGATAAAGGACTCGGTCTCGCGACCCGCGGTGCCGTTACCGATTGCGATGGCTTCAATCTCATATTTCTTGATCAAGGTCGTCACTTCGACCGCCGCTTCGTAAGCTTGGTTTTGCGAGCCTGCAGTCGCATACAGCACCGTGTGATGAAGCAGTTTACCCGACCGATCGAGCACCACCGTTTTGCAGCCAGTGCGGAAACCTGGATCAATCGCTAACAAGCGCTTTTCACCAAGCGGCGACGCCAACAACAACTCACGAAAATTATCGGCAAAAACGGTGATCGCCGTTTCATCAGCACGCTTTTTCGCCATCAACCGAGCTTCGGTTTCCATTGAAGGCATCAGCAAACGTTTGCAGCCATCTTCCACTGCTTGCGCAACATGCTTACCCGCAACACCGTTGGACTTCACCCACTCCGGCAAAGCCGTAGCCGTCACCCGTTCGAGTGGAACCTCCACCCGCATCAACAGGAAACCTTCTTTTTCACCACGACGGATCGCCAGCGTGCGGTGCGACGGGATCGACGCAAAAGGCTCGCTCCACTCGAAGTAATCGCGAAATTTCTGGGCGTCAGCTTCCTCCTCTTTGCCATACATGATTTTCGAGGAAACCGTAGCATCCTCTTCGTAAATTTTTCGCACCCGGCCACGCAGCGGGGCATCGTCGGCTACCCGCTCGGCAAGAATATCACGAGCTCCAGCAAGAGCTTCGATGGAGGTCGGCACTTCCATTTCCGGATTGAGAAACTTGGCCGCCTCCACTTCGGGATCGGCACTTTGATTTTCAAAAATAAAATCAGCAAGTGCCGTCAACCCGCGTTCGATCGCTTTGGTCGCACGAGTCTGACGCTTCGGGCGGAACGGCGCAAAAATATCCTCCACGGTCGCTAAGCTCAACGCGGCTTCCAGCTTCTGCTTGAGCTCGGGTGTGAGCAGCGCCCGCTCTTCTAGCGATTTGAGAACTACGCTGCGGCGCGAATCCAATTCCGCAAGCTGTAACATTCTGTCGCGGATCGTGGTGATCTGAACTTCATCGAGCGAGCCAGTTTGCTCCTTACGATAGCGCGAAAGGAACGGAACCGTGCCACCCTCGGCAAGCAACTTGGCCGTGATGGTGACAGAAGACAGAGAAATACCAGTTTCGCGGGCGATTGCTTCGAGGTGAGTCATGAAGGTGACGGGTTTAATGGAACCCAACGGCGTGGGCAAGAAATTGAAGACGAAAATTTAGCCGATCACCTCCCAACTTCAAAAAATCGAATTCCACCCACCCACCAACGATCGGTGGATCCTCGATAAGATCACCATCCAATCGACATCAAAGGGACAGTCCTTTTGTCCTGATTTCCCTGAATCCCAACGGGGTTCTGTCCCAAAGCCCAGGGTTGCGAGGCACGAGCTACCCTGGGTTCACGGTCACCCGCCATCCCAACCCCAACGGGGTTGCGTCCTCCCGAGTCGCTCCACGACAAAACACGACAAAAGGCCTGTCCCTCTATCACGAAGAAGATCGGTGTGGAAAACTAAACTGAAAAATCCCCGATGACGTCCTTCACCCGGGGGCCGAGACTCATCTTGGTGAGGCCTGGCGACTCAGGGAGCAT
>JAYWAR010000471.1:0-3080 GCA_043782285.1 Akkermansiaceae bacterium
GTCTTCATCAGAGTTCTGTGGACTACAGTGCACGCGAGAAATCGAAAGTCACCAAACATCCAATTTCTTGGGAAAAAGAACCAGAATAATAACAGAATAAAAAAGTGTTAGACGACAGCGTTTCCGGCATGTAAGGTACTGGTGACGATGGTGGAGCGAAAAAGTCGTCACACTCTGATTTGTTTAGCATGAAATAAGGAGGCTCAGGAAGTTACCTTGGAGCTTCTGGCGGATGTGCTGAATGCCAAAGCCTATTTTGTTCATCCTTACCACTCATGGGAAAGAGGTCTTCATAAAAACACCAACGGCTTCATCCGATGATACTTCCCGAAAAGAAAAACCTTCGATCATTTGACGATGGAAGATGTGAGACGCGTTTAAAGTCTGCTGAATATACATCACGAAAATGCTTCGTTCTATTAAGCACCACATAAAATATATAATTTAAATCTACCGATTGAATTAGCGTTCCATATCTGTTTGATTCATAGATGTTTTCTGTTTGGCTATTGATGGAAATAAAAAATTTTTAGTGCCAGAAGCTGTCATTACACCAGATTATAAGTTCATAGATAAGTTCTTAATAAAATTAAATTAAAATTATTTAAATATATGATTTTTCAAGAAACTAAACTAAAAGGATCTTTTATTATTAACATTGAAAATAAAAATGATAAAAGAGGTTTCTTTGCGCGGGCTTTTTGTGCAAAAGAATTTAAAAAAAATGACATCAATAATAAGTTTGTACAAGCTAACATTTCATATAGTCGAAAAAGAGGAACTTTACGTGGAATGCATTATCAAATAAAACCTGCAAGTGAGTCAAAATTTATTAGATGTATAAATGGTGCGGTTTTAGATGTAATTATTGATATGCGTCCAGAATCTCGAACCTATCTCCAACATATTGAGGTAGAGCTTAGTTCTGAAAATCGGACCGCAATTTACGTGCCTAGTATGTTTGCCCATGGAAATCAAGCACTTACGGATGATGTCGAATTATTTTACTTTGTTGACAGATTATATAACTCTAAGTGTGAACGTGGTGTGCGCTATGATGACCCTTTAATCGGAATAAAGTGGCCTCTAGTAGTTACAGAGATTAGTGATAAGGACTTGCAAATACCATTTATTAATCACTTTAGTCCCAACGGAAAATTATTAGATTGAATGGCTGCTGGGTTTAGCTTTCGACGGATCAAAACTGTTAGTTAAACTTAGAGGAGGATTCGTATCATCTGGTTGGTTGTATGGTGTAGTCAGTTTTTCGCGTAATTGTGGGATGAAACGGAAGGGCGAGTCCTGAAGTGAAATCTCTTGATTACTCAAAAGCTTCTGGGAGAGGCTGCTCACGATGCCCTCAGGTGATCAAGGAGGTCGTTCGGTGATTTGTAAGACAGTATATTGCGCGGGCGGATGTTGATCGTATCCTGAATTTTTTGGAGGCGCTCTGGAGTAATGGTCTCGAAGTCATGTCCTTTTGGAAAATACTTCCGAAAAAGATCGTTGTAATTTTGAACCCCGTCTTTTTTGTTATGGCCGGTAGGATTTACTGAAATAGCTTTCGCATCACAACAGCTCGTTCACCAGCTCATCCATCGTAGACTCAAGGTCATTGTCGTAGGTGATGCCGTTGACCTTGTTTCCGTGCTGGACCGTAACTAGAGCCTGTCTCTGAAATTCGCTTTTTTGAAAACGGCAACCAATTGTGTTCATCTGGGTACTTTGTGAGATGAGTTTAGATATACAATTGGTGGTGCGACGTAATCTTCACTTCATTTCAAGGCACCCACCTTCGAATTGGGTAATTCGAGGACACGACTTGCCCGGGTCGTCTGATAGTGATCCCTTTTTGATCTCTATTTGACTGCCTTTTGATCAGGCGGCCCGGGCACTTGGTCTGCCGTCCTTGCGCTTTTCTCTGCCTCCGCCATGCGGGCAATAACCCATAGGTTGTGCGTGAACACCGTCCAGCCTACTGCCAGCTACCGGTGCTTGAAGCCTTTGACTAACAGCTAGATCCTAGGAATACGTTCTTGAAAATGCCGATACGTCCTTCGGTGGCGGCACGAGGTTTGAGTCCTTCGCGAAAACCTTGTTGGTGGGCGAGTTTGTCGGCCAATTCGCTGGCGTTACGCGGGCACAGGCCATTGCCAATACCGCGCTTTGCCAACAGGGGGTGTTGGGTTTTCTGGCCAGGCCGCGATCTCCCCAGACGTAGCTGATGATTCACTTTTGACGGTCAATGAGGCGTTCGATGGCGAGTTTGATCAAGCCGGTGTCGCTCGGGTTGTCCTGACAGAATTAGCAGTCGCCGATGATGCGTTCGTGGGCTTGTTTGACGGCGGCGGGAAGTTAATCTAACACACTCTGGATGCGCTTGATGACGAGTTGTGCCTGAGGTTCGGTCAGATCGGTTTTCTCGCGGCGGGACTTAAAGATCTCGACATGCACCTGAACGTGGGTGATGGTGCGTTTCTCAAGAATTTTCATTTCGCGTAGCACATTTTTGCGATGTTTCCTACTATCCACAGCGTGGCCTTTGGTGGTCATTTTCATGCACAGGGTGTTCATGTCGCTGAGAAATGCGTGTGGCTCTAGGAGCATACGATGTTTCAATCCGTGCTTGCGGATGAGGGTGGTGGCTTTCATCCGCGCGCGCGATGTCGCGCAGTAATACCTAGTCGACGGGGAAATGAATGTTGGCTTTGACCCAGGTACTGTCGAAATAGATGTCATCAAACTTGATGACATTGGTTAGGCCGAAAGTGATAGCGGGTGTATCGGCTTGTTGATTTTGTGTATCGGTCGTCGCAAGCAGGGCGGTGAGCTTCTCATTGATGTCGCGCACGGTCTGCTCGCTGGTCCAGCGGGAAAGTCGGTCGCAGGTGCTTTTTGAGAAGGCTTTGATGGAACCCATTTCGCCGACACGCAGTAACCCTTGCAGCAGTGGGCTGTCGGCAAGGCGGGCGCCAAAGTCGCGATGATCGAGGCCAGTTAGATTGCGGGCGATATTGGTCCGCAAGGAGAGCGCTGTATTTTGCGAAGCGTTCCAAGTGAACTGCGGTAGTCGCGAGTGT
>JAYWAR010000472.1:0-3074 GCA_043782285.1 Akkermansiaceae bacterium
AGTGATCCGGGACCAAGGCTACCTCGCACCGACCATCTGCACACCCACCGAACTGTTTGGAGGCCAAGATCATGAATAACAATCCACTCGTCACCGAAATCCGCAAAAAGCGGGCTGAAATCCTCGACTCCTACCAGGGCGACTATCACGCCATGATGAACGCCATGAAACAAAACCAATGGGAAAGCGGCCACGAGGTCGTGAACCTCGCTCGCAAAAACTCCCCACCCGCAGTCCCGTTGAAGACCAAATCGGTTCGGGCGAAGGCGTGACAAAACTCTAGCAGTCGCCGCCACCACCTGAAATTCCATGAGCACCCCGACTTACACCAGCCCCATCGACCTCTACCGCCAAGGAGTCGCCATCTTAACGGACAAACTTGGTCCGGTGGACTCCATCCGCTTCCTCCGCCTGCTCGACCAGGACTCCGGCGACTACACCGCCACCCGCCAAAGCCAGTCAGACAAAGGCACAATGGAAGACCTTTGTGCCGAAATCCACGCGTTTGAGGCCAACCCGCCCAAGTCTTGAACAAATAAGGAGCCACGACACTCCTGTCGTGCCGCCAATGAAACGCGAAAGAACCTCGCGCGAAGCTCCTCACTTTCTCCCCCCATTGGCCCGGCGGACAAGAGTGTCCACCCTCTCGGTTGACGATTTCCCACCTCAACCGTATTCAAGTAGAGTGGGCGTCCTTGGGTTGGCGTAGCACCGCGAAGCCACCTCGCCCACATTTTCCCTCTTCATTTCAGTTTTCAGCTTTTCAGAATCTCAGCTTTTACCCAACCGCCATCGCCATCACCCAAATGCGCACCCTGCTATCCGCCAGCAGTGTGAAGCGGCTCAAATAAGCCCCGCCGAATCAATCCAATCCCGCCCACATTCTTCTTCCCGAAACATCGAGCTACGATCCAACTGACAACAGCGGTTTTTTGAGATTGCGCTTCTCGACAAGACGCCCGAAAAATCAGCCCGCTAATTTCCATCCACAGATTCACACCAACCTGAAATATCATGCCCTATCAAAAACAAGTCGGCACACCCTATCCCGGCCTCTTCATCATCCTAATTGACCAGTCCGGTTCTATGGATGCGCCGTTTGAAAATGGCAATAGCAGAGCTGAGATCGCAGCGCGCGCGGTAAACCGCTGTATACAGTCCATCTTACAACGATGCAAAGTGATGGAACAGACCAAGGACCGCTGCTACGTGGTGGTTATCGGATATGGTGCACCAACGGTGAATCCAAAGGCTGGAGGGCAGAAAGCCTATCTCATTGTCGGCGGCAAGATCTCCGAAGTGGAAAAGCAGATGATTCGGACTGATAAACATAAGATTCCAACAAAAGTCAGTGATGGAGCAGGTGGTTTGATGGATGGCGAAAAGACAATTAACTTGGACATTTGGGTGGACCCGTATGTCGAAGGGAATACGCCAATGGACGAAGCATTTATGAAGGCGGAGGAGTTTGCCTCGAAATGGGTTCTGGAGCATCCAGACAATTTTCCCCCTGTCGTCATTAATGTCACCGACGGCGAGCCCAATGATCCACCTGCCGCAGAAAAGGCTGCCCGTGCACTTATGAGCGTGGCTACGAGTGATGGAAATTTGCTGCTGTTCACCGCACATATTAGCGGTGGGCAAGGTAAGAAAATCTTGCCAGCGAACGAACCTGAACTGTCCAATCAATTTGAGAAATTGATGTATCGGTTATCGAGCGAGATTCCAGATTCAATGATTGATCTTGCCAAAAAGGCGGGATTTGAAGACGCCAGAGCAGGTTCGCGAGGTCTGGTTATCAATGGCGAAGCGGGTGATATGATTCAATTGATCGACTTCGGGAGTAGGGCAATGTAGCAGGTTCCGCAGCAATTTTGCGTCCGCATCCATAAGTAGGAAAATATGACTCCTCTAAAAATTTGCTTCTCAAGTTTCTTGCTCCCAAAAAGTGACTCTGATCTAGATGAGTGCCAGGATGCCATATGCACTCCGCTTGGGTGTGAGCCTTCGGTTGCAAATGAACTTACTCTTAGCGATAATGAGCCGTTGCGATTTGCCGTAGCTGATGGTGTTACTACAGCGTTTTATAGCGGCTATTGGGCGAGACAACTTGTCAGCCTTTTTCATGAAGGATTGCTGAGTGACTGGAATCAAGATGCAACCAACTGGAAGCAGGCCGCCGACGTCAAATGGCAGGAAAACATCCGCGAACGTGAACTTGGATCCATTTCACAAAACCGCCTTTCCGAACGAGATCCCGCCGCGTCAACTTTCTGTGGAATCGAGATTAGGGCGTCGAGCTCTGACTCCAGTAAACTAGACTGGAAAGTGATCGCAGTTGGCGATAGCTGTGTAATTCATCTTTCCACGAGCTATAATTCTGAGAGTGAGCCGGACGCATATTTCTTCGCCCATCCGTGCAAAAGAGGCTCCGACTTTTCGTGTGTGACTGCTGCGATTTCCAGTTACGAGGAAAACCACTTGCCAGAACTCGAAGTCCCGCCCACTCAACCATTAAAATCAGGCGACGTTCTTCTTTTGGCAACCGACGCGCTTTGCGAGTGGATGATTAAATTTCACGAAAACGACAATCCCGTCTGGAAATCCATTGTCGATCTTGATTCAGATAAATTTCAATGTTTAGTAAATCATGCTCGTTTGGAATTGGATTTTGAACGTTACCTCAAAGACGACGACGTGGCTCTGATTGTAGTTCGAATAGGTGACCAATTACCTTCTTTTCCTTTGGAATCATGGGTGTATGTGCCATGTCCTACCCAGGAAATCCAAAAACTTTCGAAGATTGATTCCGATTTCAGCGCATTTCTTTCCGAGGCAACGTCTGTCGTGACATCCGAAGAACAGCCTGCATTGCCGGATGCGATCAACACGCAACCGGAGATTCTAAGACCTGAAAAAAAACAGGGTTTGTATCAAAATGGTATAGAATGCGTCAAGACGCTAATTGGCCGCATGCTCCCATCAAAGCGATGTGAAACTCCACCGCAGATTGAAACCAGCGTAACGGCCGTGAACACTACTTTTCCCGATCCGGATGCCGTCACGCCAGCTCC
>JAYWAR010000473.1:0-3073 GCA_043782285.1 Akkermansiaceae bacterium
ACCAAGCCACCAAGTTCGCGAAAGCCCCGAAAAGCTTGTAAAAATTTCAGATTTTCGCCCCCCACTCCAAAATCTTTTAGAATCGTCGTCTCGGGTACAGGGCCCGAGACCTCAGTCTAAAGCATCCACCAATCGCAGCATTTCCGCCACTCGTGGACTGCTCCGGTAAAACTGCAAAACCCGTGCCCGGGGATGAGTGAGTTTTCCAAAATCGATAAGATCGGCCAGTGGCCCATCCTTCAACTTTTCGGCGGCGAGTAAGGACAAACCCGCGAGCTGCATCGATGCGGTTGCACCCTCAAAACTGGTAGCTACAGGCTCATAGCCGATTGTCCAGACCCGCTCAATCCTTTCACCACTGGCCCCGTGACGGAAACTCACTCGGACTTCGCCGAGTTCCCCGCTGCCTTCAGCAAGTGGTTCGACTTGATAAATCGCCACCCCAGCTTGATTCGCAACCCGCTCAACAACCTCATTGCCAGAAATCTCGGTTTTCAAACGGTCTTTTTCAAACCCAAGCAGACGATATTTCCCGACCCGTTGCGGATTAAAATTCACTTGCACCTTCAGTTCTTCCGCCGCCAGCCGGAAAGCTCCGGCGAACTGGCTGACGATCCGCTCGCTCGTCGAGTGGTCAAGGACCTCGTAGCGGCCATCCCCACGGCTTGCCAATTCACTCAAAACTTGGCGATGGTGACCACTGCCACCGATGCCGATCACATCTAAAACCAGACCTTGCTGGCGAAGTCCTGCCACTCGTTCGAGCAAACTCGCCGCATTGCCTTCACTCAAATCGGTCCCACCCGCAGTCACAACAACCATCCGATTTTGGGCACCGCTCAACCCGTGACGTTTCGCCACTTGCTCACCAAATTGCAAGGCCTGCTCCAAGTTAGACTCACCTCCACGGATGCCTCGTTTGACTCGCTCGCTCAAATTTTTGGCCTTGTCGCCACGGATGCCATCAACCAGCACCTCCGAAGTGTTGGAAAAACCGACAATCGTGATCAAATCATCTTTGCCGAGTATAGCTCCGAGCTGAGTGAGAAATTGTTCGATCGTTACCCAGCGATCTTCACCCGCCATCGGCCCCGATTGATCAACCAGCAAAGTGAGTCGCAACGGCTGGCTGGGATCATGGCCCAGCCAGCCGGTCCGCAGCCCCACCCGCACCAAACTCCTACCCGGAATCAATGGATGCGCCGATTGTTCGATCGTGGCCAAAATCGCTTCCTTCGCCGTCGGTGCCGGATCCCCATAATCCACGGCATTATAAAATTGCTCGATCGCGATCCGCGTCGGATCGGAGCGGGTGCCCTTGGCTAAAGCAGCTTGAGCAAGCTGAAACGAGGCATCACTCATCTTACGAGGATCCGCCCTTTTCACTTCGGACAGAGATCCAGACTCACCTCCGAGGGATTGGTCCACATCCTGAGCGGACTTGAGAGTGGCCATTGGATTTTGAGTTGTCAACCTTTCGCCTGAGGAACCGAGCCCACCAACTCCTAAGCTGGCCCCTACAGCCAGACCTCGAAACTGTTGCTGCCCTCCGCTGGACTTCTGGGATACCTCGCCATGTTTCGGCCCATCGGAACGATTGAGCGGCAATACTGACCACATCGCAGGCGCATGACGGCCCGGCTCTGGCGCGGCAGCTAGCGCCACCGGCAAACCTAAACTCTCAATAAACTCATTAAAACTTTGCTTATCTTCGGCACTTAAACGAGTCGTCGCCAATAAGCCCTTGCCCATGATGCTAGGTAAGCGGTTCATCACCGACAAATCGGTGGGTTCAAACGCCAGCACTGGCTCAAGCGAGGTCGAAACCGCCGCCCCTGAGCTCACTTTGGCCGAATTCTTCGCCAATTGGCTCTGCTCCTTGGTTTGCTGCATGCCTAATCGACGATCGGAACCCATCAACTTCGATTCGACTCGATAACTGCCCTCTGCTCCCGGCGCTCGCAATGGAGCTGCTGGGATGGGAGTCGGCGTTGCCATCAGCGGGCCACTCGAAGCATCATTCCGCGCCAGCAATCTCTCAATCTCATCTGCTTTAACCCGAACACCCGTCGCCTGCACCGGCGAACTGACCGCGACCTTAGGAACCAAACTCTTGGCACTCATCAGCTCGCGAACCACCACCGTCAGCACCAGGCAAGCGGCAATCGCAAACCAAGCACGGCCCGCGTAATGACGCCTAGGAACGACTTGCGGCGCGGCGAATCGACGCCCATTTTCCTCGCCGAGAATTTCATCAAGCATTCTGCGTTTACTTGCCGGAAGTTTCCACGACCGGTCGGGTTCAACCGCTTCCGCTTGGCGCAGCAAACCCTGCAACGCTAACATTCGACGGCGAAAAATAAGTAGCTCCGGGCGCTCTGCGCAAAGCCGCTCAAGCTCGGCCACCTCAAAACTGGACGCCTCACCAACAACCCACGCAACGATCCGCGCTTCTAGCGGCTCATCGCCAACCGTCTCAAATAAATTTGGAGTCTCGTCGTTCATTAGAAATTAAAAATTGAGTTCGAAAAACGCTCAGCCATCCGCCGATTCAACTCCGAGGCGGCGGAGCGAGTTGGCAAGATTTTTAAGCGCATGGTGAAGTTTGTAGCCAACATGACCGACACTGAGCCCAGTGCGTTGGCTGATTTTATCGTATTTGAGGCCTTCTTGGTATTTTAACGAAATCAGCGTGCGCTCATCAGGATGTAACTCGGCGACAAGCAGTTGCAACGTACCGATGGCTTCAAATTTGCCGAGCGCTTGCTCCGGGTTCGGCGTATCACTCTGCCATTCAGGATTCGGCTCCATGATGGTTTCTCGACGATGATCCCGTAAGTGACTGAGAGCGAGATTGCGGATACAGCGGAAAAGCCAAGCCCGCGGCTGCACCACCTCTTGCCAGTGAGTATGAAGCCGTAAAAAAGCCTCTTGCACCAGATCTTCCGCAGTCTCGCGCTGGCCCACAAGACCGTAAGCATAGCGCAGCAATGCCGATTCTTCCGCATCAAAAACCTGCCGCAGTGACGGCTTCTCCTCAACCAAAGGCTGCAATTGGCGAAACGGAATCATC
>JAYWAR010000474.1:0-8489 GCA_043782285.1 Akkermansiaceae bacterium
TGCCTGACCTTCGCCCAGTGCTTTCGCCAGTGCTGTCACCTCCGCGTCCATGGACTCGGAAACCTGCATGGCCATGGTAGCCATCGCCCCGCCACTTTGCGGGACCACAGTTGTGTTTTTTACCGGCGCGTTTTTTTGCAGGGCTGAGGGCTTAATGCCCTTCAAGGAGACAATACCGCCTGATACCGCCCCACCGTTGCGCCAATAAGAAGGATCCTGTGCCTCCGAGACATCCGCCAGAAGGCAAGCCGCCGCCATGCCCCAGAGCGCCAAACGGATCTGATTTTTTCTGCCGTGCCATGTTGATGAATGTTCTCGTTTCATACAATCCAGCCGTTTTCTGATTTTTTCCGTCGTCATCGGCTCAGGGTATTCCGGCGGCCATGCCGTTTATTTGTTCCACGTTGCCCACCGCATCGGTGACGAACGCCTGCACTCCCGCAGCTCCGCCTTTCATCGAATCCAAACGCCCGACCCGGTCGTATTCGAGCTCCTGCCGCAGGATGCCGTCCGCTGCGCCGTCTCTATCGGTGTCTGCTAAAAGGGGATTGCTCCCAAGCTCCCATTCCTGCGCGTCGCTCAGCCCGTCTCCATCGGAATCCATCGCGCCAGTGTGCGTCAAATTCCCGAAAAACTCGCGTTCCCAGCCGTCAGGTAGCCCATCGCCATCGCTGTCTCCGCCGTGGCTCGCTGCGTTCAATGGATTGCTCATTTCCACTTCCACCTCATACCGATTACTCACCCCGTCACCGTCATAGTCCGCGGCCTTAGCCTCGGTCAAGTTCGCGATTCCTTTGGCGTCCACGTAATGCAGGCGGAGGAAGAATTTCCGCTCGCCTTGAGTGTTGATGCCCACGCTTTTTGAGCCGTCGCTGAATTCCATCAGCGGAGCGTAGTTCCAGTTGACCAGATCCAGGCTCCATTGAAGGAAATAGGTCCGCAATGTGACGCCGGACCAGTCCGCGTTCCATGTGCGGTTGGCTCCCTCGGTGAATGATAACTGCTGCAGTGCTGGGTTTGCTCCCAGCTTCCCGGAAACAGCGAGGAGAAGAATGCCCCAATGAAAAAGTGACCGTTTCATGGTTGGTTCCCTTCTTTGAGCGCTTGCACGCCTTTGGGTGAGGGATTGTTTCTCGTCCAAAACTGGATTTTCACATCATCCGGCTTGGGTGGGTTCGCGAGCAAGTAGGCTTTGCGCTCGGCGCGGGCTTTTTCGCGGACATGGTAAGCTTTCTCCATTTTAACGCCTTCCTTCCGATAGAGATCGTGGATCTGTTCCAAAGTATCCATGGCAGGACTCTTGGCGTCGCCTTTTACCACGATGAAGGCCGGGCCACCCTCGGCGAGGTCAGACATGATCGGGATTTCAGGGATTTCTAGCCCTTTATTTTTCACTCCCCGCGCTTCAGCGATTTCCTTCCAGCGGCGGGTGTCCATGCTGCTGATTCCCATCAACAGTCCAAAGTCATAGAGGGTGCCGTCCGCGGCATCCTTCACCCGATAGGTGGAGAAACCGCTGAAATGGTTGAAATCGAGGTTGCTCCATGCAGTGACCGAGCCGTCAAGCCGCCCGTTCGGGTAAATTTGGAGAAAGGCGCGGTTATGGTCATAGACCGTCGCCGACAAGAATACCAATTCAGTGCCACGATATTTTTCTCTCAGTTTCATCAATCTGGCAATCACGGCTGGATCTCCGGGTGGCAGCGCCGGTAGCGGTGGCGGCGGATCGCTTAGGCCGGGGTCTTTCACCAGTTGCACGGTGACATTGATCGTCCCGGTAATGGGAGGGAGATCGTGCATTTCCGGTGCCTTCGTGACATCCATGCGAGTGGTGCGGGAACCTAGGACTTTGAAGTTGATAGGTTTGGGCTTCTGGATCGGTGGGGACGGAATTCCTTCGGTGATTGGCACGGGAATTTCAACGTCCCATTTCGTGGCGACCTCCTGTGCGTTCAGGCTCGAAAACCAAAGGCTGCCGAGCAACACTGAGATAATACTGAATGATGATTTCATGGGAAATTTACCGTAGTTCCATCCTGGTGGACGGGGAGTTCTCAAGCCGAACGCAGTCGACCGCGATGGCCTTTAGCCGAACTCCCCGAAGGTAGGCGGCTTGGGCATGCGCCACCGCCTCCCCCGCCGTTTGGTCGGTTTGGCGGCATCATTGCGGTCGATGCCGACCGCTGCATTCGAGGTTTAGAAGTCCCCATCCACCAAAGTGGACAAACGCACCCCACGTCACGAGATCTGGAACGGCAAGGCAATTATGCAGCAAATGCATCACGCTACGGTGCATCAAACCTAACCCCACACGGGGATGCAGTGGCAGAGCTTCCATCGGCCGCGGGCGGCAGCAGAGCGTGCCGCACTCCGGAGTTTGCTGGCACGTCGAAGTTGATCGAGGAAAACGGTTCTTAGCATTCCTTAACTGAGCGCCCCGTAGAATTTCTGGACGGCTTTCCACTCGCCATCCACCGCGGTCCGCCAGCACCCTGCGCGCATGATTGTCCCATGGCTTGTGTTTTTAGGATTTGTGTTTGTGATGTTGGCACTGGATCTCGGCGTGTTTCACCGGAAGTCCCACATCGTCGGCTTCAAGGAATCCATTTGTTGGTCCGCCGTATGGATCACGCTCGGGCTGTCGTTCTCGGTGTTGGTTTACTTCGCTTATGACGGCCATTGGTATGGGCTCGGCCTGACACCCGATAACGTGGACGGTCTGATCAACAACGGCAAACTCGCCGCCACCAAGTATCTCACCGGCTACGTGGTCGAGAAATCCTTGAGCGTGGACAACATTTTCGTCATCGCGATGGTCTTCGGCTCGCTCGCGGTGCCCGCACGCTACCAGCACCGGGTCTTGTTCTGGGGCATCCTCGGCGCACTGGTGATGCGCGGCGCGATGATTGGCGTGGGTTCTGCGCTGGTGCATCATTTCCACTGGGTGCTGTATGTGTTCGGCGTATTCCTGATCCTCACCGCGCTGAAAATGCTCTTCATGAAGGAAAAGGAGGAGCACCCTGAAAATAACCCGCTCATCCGCGGACTGCAAAAATATTTCCCGATCACCCGCAACTATCACGGCCAGCATTTCCTGGTGAAGGCCGGCAGCACGAATTCCCACGAAGCCGCTGAGCCGGGCATCGCAGTGGTGGTAGATCCTGTAGTTGATGCCGCGCCTCGCGGTAAATGGCTGCTCACTCCGCTGGCCGTCGCGCTCGTGCTGGTGGAGGTGACTGACCTGATCTTCGCAGTGGATTCTATCCCCGCAATTTTCTCGATCACAGCGGACCCGTTTCTCGTTTTCACCAGCAACGTCTTTGCCATCCTCGGCCTGCGCTCGCTGTATTTCGCGCTCGCCGGCATGATCACGCAGTTCCGCTATCTGAAGCCAGCGCTCTCGCTGATCCTGCTGGTCGTCGGAGTGAAAATGCTTGCTGCGAGGTGGTTGAAGGTTTGGCTCGGCGACTCATTCAATCTAACCATCCTCGCGGTGATCCTTGGTATTCTTGCGACCGGGGTGATTACCTCATGGCTGGTGCGGCCAAAAACAACGATTCCTAACTAAGTACCAAGATAGTCCGCTTGCACCTGTGGGTCTGCCTTCACTTGGGCGGATGGGCTTTCAATGAGAATCTTGCCTGTTTCCAACACGTAGGCGTAGCTGGAGATATCAAGGGCAAGGTTGGCATTTTGCTCGACGAGTAAAATGGTCAATCCTTGTTCGCGGTTCATGACAGAGGCACAGGCCTTTTGTCATGGGCCAGGGACAGGCCAAGATCAGTGCGAACACGGGTCAGTGGAAAACAAAACCACTGGCGGCGTGACGCCACCCGCTGGCGTGAGGACCGAAGTGTGCGGCGCAAACCCAAAGGAGCCAAAAACCTGGCACTTTTACGGGGAGCCATCCTCGCGCTCATACCACAGAAAAAGTTCAGTTCACTCACCGCCGCGCTGACCACTACATCGAGCATCGCGCCGAAGCCCTCCACCTCCTCACGCAAACAGCCCCCCTCCAATGCCCCTGGCTAACCAATCGACCTCATGCCCCGCCGCCAGCTGAAAATCAGCAATCGACCCCACCAAATTTGTAGATAGGCTGATATCACCGAATGGGTATTTAACTCGACGAACCGTGATTTCGTTTACCACGAAAACTCATTTCTTCTCACCTACAAATCGGAGTCTCAATCCACATTTCTGAACCCATCATGTCTACCACTGTTTTATCACAGCTAAAATCTCATATTTTCTCCAACTCACCTCACCGGCTTGCAGCTTTATTTGGAGCTTCCGCCATCTTGATTGCCGAGGTGTCGGTTTTACAAGCCGCAGAAGTGAGTTCTTATCCATTAGCGGGAGCCGATGAACTCACGCCCTCACGCAGTCATTATTTTTCATGGGTGGATAACACCAATGAAGGTTCTACCGAACACCAGACCTTGGCAAATCTTGAGTTTTTCAAATGGTTGCATGATGACTACGGAATGGATCTGGATATCTATGCGCTGGATGCCGGAGCCATCGACACTCCAGGCGGTTATGGCAGTATGGATTCGGATCGATTTAAGGCACAATTTCCCCATGGTTTCGGTCCAATCGCAGCCAAAGCAAAATCGTTCGGTTGCCGTCTCGGCGTCTGGCTGGGCCCAGATGGCTTTGGTGATACTCCAGAACAAGAGAAAGCGCGGACCGCAATGCTGGTGAAACTTTGCCGGGATTACAATTTCCACTTATTCAAAGTCGATTCCGTCTGCGGCCAGTTACGCCCCGAGAAACAGGCAGCCTTTGTCAACATGCTCAAAGAATGCCGCAAATACGCGCCAGATTTGATCGTCTTGAATCATCGCTTGGACCTTGGCGCGGGTGAAGCACACACCACCACTCATCTTTGGGCCGGTGAAGCTTACATCGACGTCTGGCGGGCAAATGAAAAAACTGCAACTCACAACCGGGCAGGTGCAATCGAACTCGGCTTACCAGTTGGCGGAAATCCTCCCAAGCCAAGACGCCTCGTTGAAGATCATGGGGTCTGTTTGTCTTCTTGTTTGGATTACTGGGAGGACGATTTGGTGCTTCAAGCACTTTCTCGCAACTTAATTTTGGCTCCTGAATTGTATGGTAGCCCTTGGTTCTTGCGCGACAGTGAATTTCCCAAGCTCGCCCGGATTTATAATTTGACGCGCCATTATCGTGACATTTTGCCAAACGGAATGATGTTGGATGAAAAAATCTATGGTCCCAAATCGGTGTCCCGCGGTAATGATCAAACCCGCATTATCACCCTCCAAAACACCACTTGGGATCCCGTCACTTACAAGGTCACCCTTGATGAGAGCGTAGGGATTCGCAGCAACGGCCCTTTCGAGGTGCGGCGCTTGCATCCCTCGGAATCGATTCTCGGAACTTTCAAAAAAGGCGCGAGTTTTAATGTGACGGTCCTGCCGTTCCGCAGTCATGCAATGATTGTCTCCGGTGGGCCATCCCTCGAATTGGGGGTCATCGGTTGTACTTATGAAGTGGTTCGGGATGTGCCCGGCAAGCCTGCAACGATCCAATTACTCGGAATGCCCGGGACCACTGCCAAGATTACCCTGCCAAAGCAACCTCGTAAATTTTCGAGTGCAAAACTCGATGGCCAAGTTGCCGACGATTTGATCTCGGGTAAAAGCTTGGATATTACATTCCCGGGAACACCGCTCAAACAAATGTTTCATCGCCAACTGGGAGATCTCAAATTGGTAGATGTCCCCAAGGATGCCGAATCTCTGTATGAAGCAACTTGTTTTGCGGCCGACAACAACGCGATGGAATTACGTTCCCTCGCCCGCTCAGGACCTTCCAGCATTCCTCAGGTACAGGCATCTCGCAAAGAGTTCCTTGCTCAGACCCTATTGGTGGATCGCGGTGTTTCAGACCAATACCTTTTCGACAACGACCCAAAAACATTTTTTAGGCTTTCGCAAGGCCCCATTTGGAACGGCGCTCTGCGGGTTGATCTAGGAAAATTGACCCAAGTCGATCAATGGGTGATGCGCAACGTGGACCAAGAATTTAAAGCAACGGAGGGTTTCGTTTCAGCAGATTTGAAAAATTGGATCAAAGTCCCGCTGCGAATTGAGCCTGAAAATCCCGGCGAGGCCAGCGTGCTGAAAGATGCCTATTCCGGCACTAAAACGTTTAAAACCATCAAAGTGAACCAAATCACGATTGATCTACCGCCGACCGCTCAGACAATGCGCTATCTTAAAATTCCTGGTACCGCCAAGAATGTTGGCGAGATTAGCGGTTTCTATAAAGGTAAAGCGATCCATCCCAACGGCTGGCGCGCATCCAACGTCTTTGCCGACTATGCTAAGGCACCGGCAAAACTCGCTTGGAGCGCTTCATTCCGCCTCGATGAGGCCGCCAAAGGCTCTTACTTGGTTATTCCATGCAAGGGCAAACATGGCCGTGACGGTGCCTACGCCGCATTGCGGATGAACGATCGCTGGATTGGTGCGCCGCAACGTGCCAAGAGTTACCCCTCTAATGCATGGGAAACTGGCAATGGCCGCTCGGATGACAATCTGAGTTATTTCTTCCCGGTGACCCAAGAAATGATCGGTAAAACCATCGACGCCGTGGTGATGCAGTTTGAATCCGAGGGAAGTCCTAAAATTCCGCTCGGTCAATTCAGTTCGGAGGTTTGGATTACGGCTTATCCTGTTCCCTTTACCGCGAAGCAATTGATTTTGACGGAATAATCAAAATCCACGCATCACCGCGCGACTTTGCCGCCGCTTCTTCCTTTAAATCAGGCCAATCTTGAATAAGACTGGCCTGATTACTCAAATGCTGTTCCTGCGGATTTACAAAATCGAACCAGGCCCGTAGGCGGCAGCTTGTGGGCTTGCAGCCTCCAATTTCCGAACAGCCGCAGCAAATGCCGCGATTTGCGACTTCGCCGCACCGGATTCGCGATCCCCCTTGGCGAGAATGGCATCGAGAAATTCGTGAGAAAGACCCAAGCGAGGATCTTCCGCCAGACGTTCGACCAGATTGTTACGGTCGATTTTCCCGTGGCGGAGGTCATTCACCGTGGCGACCGCGTGTTCCTTAATCGCGTGATGCGCGGTTTCACGGCCAATACCGGCTTTCACCGCTTCCATCATGATGGTGGTGGTCATCAGAAAGGGTAAATAATGACGAGTCTCGGCAGCGATGAGCGCCTCGTAGGCGTCCATTTGGTCAAGGATCGTGAGGAAAGTCTCAAACATCCCATCGATCGCATAAAACGAATCTGGTAGCATGATCCGGCGGACTACCGAGCAGGAAACATCGCCCTCGTTCCACTGGTCGCCGGCCAGTCCCGCTGCCATTGCGAGGTAGCCTTGTAAGATAAGATGAAAGCCGTTTACTCGTTCGCAGGAGCGAGAATTCATTTTATGTGGCATCGCACTGGAGCCGGTCTGGCCGGGGGCGAAACCTTCGCTGGCCGTTTCGTTGCCCGCCATGAGTCGCAAAGTTTTACAAAATGACGAGGGCCCACAGGCAAGATCGGTGAGCGCCGCGACCACCCGGAAATCCAGCGAACGTGGATAAACTTGACCCACGTTGGTCCAAACCGCTGGCATCCCGAGATGGCTGACCACCCGACTTTCGAGCTCGGTCACTTTTTCCACATCTCCCTCAAACAACGACAAGGGGTCCATCTGAGTACCTACCGCGCCCTTGAGACCGCGGACCGCGTAGTTTGCAATAATTGAATCCAGCGCTTGCAGGCTGCTCAAAAGTTCCTCGCCGAACATCGCGATGCGCTTGCCGAGAGTCGTCGGTTGAGCGGCAACATTGTGGGTCCGAGCGGTGAGAATCAATTCGCTCCATTGTTCGGATCGCTCACGAAAGCGGCGGAGCGTGGCGACGGTCTTATCGCGGATTAACAACAAGGAACGGTAAACTTGCAGCTGCTCGACATTTTCAGTGAGATCTCGCGAAGTCATGCCTTTATGAACCTGCTCATGGCCGGCGAGATCGTTAAATTCTTCGATGCGGGCTTTGACATCGTGACGAGTGATTTTTTCCCGTGCCATGATGGAAGCGGGATCGACGCTATTTTTGACCGACTCGTATGCGGCGATCGCTTCAGCTGGGATCTCGAGACCGAGATCGCGCTGGGCTTTCATCACAGCGATCCAGAATTCACGCTCCAACACGATGCGGCCTTCGGCAGACCAGATGGATTGAAGGGCGGGCGAGGCGTAGCGTTCAGCGAGGACATTTGGAATCACGCGCGCAGCCTGTAGCCAGAGAAACAATGTTTCAAGAGGCACTTACCTAAAACTTAAAGTCTTTTAAAACCCCACTTGGTGGAAATTTGTGCACTGGAGATGACCGACTTCATTTGAAATAAAGTGGTCGGGGCGGCCAGATTCGAACTGACGACATCCGCGTCCCAAACGCGGCGCTCTACCAGGCTGAGCTACGCCCCGGTGCACGGGCGGACCCTT
>JAYWAR010000475.1:0-3066 GCA_043782285.1 Akkermansiaceae bacterium
TTCGGCTTTGGTCAAATCGCCGCTGGCTTTGGCGATGTCGCCGAGGGAAATGAGCGCAAATGGAGCGATGAAAGCGGCTTCTGAGTCAGTTGCGAGAGCTTCGAAAATTTTCGCGGCATCACCGGATTTACCTTGAGCCATCAACTTTGAGCCGA
This sequence comes from Akkermansiaceae bacterium, assembly GCA_043782285.1. Lineage (GTDB taxonomy): Bacteria > Verrucomicrobiota > Verrucomicrobiia > Verrucomicrobiales > Akkermansiaceae > Luteolibacter. Next base: position 156 of record JAYWAR010000475.1, read on the forward strand.
GATTGGCTTTGGCGGAAGGAATTGCCGGGTGGGTGGGGGAATTGGCGATGAATTTTTGGAGAGTGGCGATGGCGTTGTCTTGTTGGCCTGCGGTCCACTGGCTGTTGGCCAGAAGGACGGCGGCGCTGCCAGCAGCGGTGGTGCCGGTCTGGCCCTCGACGACGGCTTTAAAAGCGGCGAGATCTTCAGCTTTGGTGAGTGCGGCACCCGCGGTTTGTTGGTGGCTGGTCTCGATTCCTCGGTAAATCACGGTGCCGACAGCGGCAATGGCAAGCAGGATGGCGAAGGCTGCGATCCCCTTCTGGTTGCGGTCAAGGAACGCTTCAAAAGCGTTAGGCCCCTGGGAAATTTCAGCAAGAGGGACGGAAGATTCTTTAAGATCAGCGGACATGATGAGGGATGTGCAAAGCAGCGAGCGCTGATCAAAGCGGCCGCGGCGTCGAAATCAATGCGTAAGTCTGGAAGTTTTGCGATTTAATCAGAATGGTGGGGGGATGATGGCGGTTGCTTGGGTTTTTCATGGTCAGAGTCGGGTGGTCTGAGTAACGTCGCGGCGCATGTCGAAACGGGTTTACGTGGTCGCTGGAGAGTTGAGTGGAGATGCTCACGGAGCGGGATTGTTGCGTTGCTTGCGGCAAATCGTGCCGGAGGTGGAAATTCACGGGGTAGGTGGGCCGGAAATGGCTGAAGTCGCGGGAGTGGGGCTGCGGGATTGGGTGGAGGATGCGGCGGTGATGGGGGTTTGGGAGGTCTTGAAGCGCTACGGGTGGTTTAAGGCACGATTTACTGAAATGATGCGGGAGCTCGAAATTTTCCAGCCGGAGGTTTTATTGTTGGTCGACTACCCGGGATTCAATTTGCGTTTTGCGGCGGCGGTGAGGGGCAAGTTCCCCAAGACGCGGATCATTTATTACATCAGCCCGAAAGTGTGGGCATGGAACCAGCGACGGATTCCGATCATGGTGCGATTGCTGGATGAAATGCTGTGCTTATTTCCTTTCGAGCAGCCGATCCTTGAAAATGCCGGTTTAAAAACGACTTTTGTCGGAAATCCATTGGTCGATGAGCTTGAGGAGAAGCGGCTGGTCGAGGTGCAGCGCGATGAGCTGCGAGTCGGGTTGTTTCCCGGCAGCCGCGAGCGGGAAGTCGCGCGCTTGTTTCCGATGATGATCGAGACCGCGAAACAACTGAGGTCCTGGAATGGAGCTTTGCAGTTTGAGGTGCCTGCGGCTTCGGTGAAATTGGCGCAACAAATTCGCGGTTTGACGGTCGAGGCTGGGGCCGGTGATTTAATCACGGTCACCGTTGGCGGCAGCCATTCGCTGATGCAGCGAGCCTGTTGTGCGGTGATTGCCAGCGGCACGGCGACGTTGGAGGCGGCTTATTACGGGTTGCCGTACTGCTTAGTCTACCGGCTGGCTCCGCTCAGTTATGCGTTGGCGAAGGTGGTGGTGAAAATTGAGCGTATCGGGCTGGTAAATATCCTTGCGGGCGAGGGGGTGGTGGAGGAGTTGATCCAAGCCAAAGCTGAGCCGGTGGCGGTGGGACGCGCGTTGAAAGCATTTTTAGAATCTCCGGCTAAGCGCGAGGCGCTGCGGCAGCGCTTGGCGGAGACCTCGGCAAAACTTGGCGGGCGGGGTGCTCATCAGCGCGCGGCGCAAGCCGTTGCGGCTTGGCTTTGAAAAACCAAGGCTCAGAGTTTCGAGGCCGAAACTCTGAGCTGTAACGATCGGAAGTGCTTAAGAGTAGGAAGACTCGACCCGCTGGGCGACATCACGGTAACCGTAATCGACTTCGTAGATTTGCTTGAAGCACTCGAGCGCGGCGGCAGAATCACTGATCTCGGCATGGATCAGGCCTTTTTCGTAAAGGACTTCTTTTTTGGTGCTGTCCATTGCGATTAAGTCGGCGAGGGCGTCGGAGAGCTGTTTGACCGCGAGGTCGAACATGCCTTTGGCACGGAAGGCGCGGGCTAAGGTGAGCAGCACTTTGGTGCGGATGTGCGGATTGCGGGTGGCTTGTTGGAGGTGGGGAATCGAGGCGCTGTATTCGCCGGCTTTGTAGAGTGCAGTGCCGAGCTCGAAGCGGAGTTGAGGATCGGTTGGGTTTTGGTCGACGCGTTTTTGGGCTTCCTGCACTTGTTCGATAAGGCGGTCTGACTTGCGAGCGTCGAGAGCGGCCTTGAGCTCGGCGTTTTCAGGGTCGGCGGCGGCGGCGACTTCGAGATTTTTCATGTCGAACTCGAGAGCGCGGTCATTCATGGCAGCAGCTTTGGTGGCGAGGGCGACGTCGCCGTTGCTGAGAGAGTGAGCCCAACTGTAAAATGAATGAGCGTTGTGCCAGTCTTCGAGTTGTTCGTAAAGGTTCGCGAGGTCTTTGACGGTCGCGAGATGGTTGGGATCGAGATTATATTTTTCGATGACCTTGTTGCGGCGTTCTTCGAGTTGTTCGCGGGTGAGGCCGGTCCGCGAGGATTTTTCGAGTTCTTCGAATTCGGCGGTATTTTTCATCAACGAGCGCATGTCGGCATTTTCATCCCACTTTTGCTTTTGCATGGAAGCACGGGCAGACGCGTCCTTGGTGCCCTTGATCGCGAGTCCGTCGGTGGGGTGGTGCTTGATGATGTCGTTGTAAACTTCCGAGGCGAGTTGCGGTTGTTCGCGAGTGATGTAGAACTCTGCGAGTTTGTGTAGCAGTTTAGCGTTCTCGGGGCTGCCTTTGCGGACGGTTTCGAGAGCAAAGGCGGCGCTTTCGAAAAGCTCGAGTTTGAGGCAGGTGTCGAAAAGTAAATCATTGGCGGAATCGCTGAAGGGATCTTTTTCTAATTCCTTCTCAATCAGAGGGAGGGTGGCGATTGGGTCTTTTTTCGCCTGACTTTGGAGTTTCATGACACTCATGCCGCCAGATTGCA
>JAYWAR010000476.1:0-3050 GCA_043782285.1 Akkermansiaceae bacterium
CCGATTCTGGCGATGCTTGAACAACGCCGCTCGAAAATCGCTGAGGGTGAGGAAAAATTGAAGCACATCGAACGCCAGCTCGCCGAGTCTGAAGCGACCACCGCAGCTGCAATTGCTAAGGCTAACGATGAGGCCGTCCGTCTGATTCATGAGGCCAAGCAGGGAGCTGCGCTATTTACTGAGCAAAAAGCTCAAGAAGCGATTGCCAGCGCCCAACAAATTCTAAGCAAGGCCGAGGCCGCTGCTAAAGCAGACCGTGACCGTCTCAGCACTGAGTTGAAGCGCGAATTTGGTCGCTTAGTGGCTGCGACCACTTCGCAGGTTACCGGCAAAATTCTCAATGCTGATGATCAGAAGCGCATCAACGAAGATGCGCTTGCCACGGTCGAAGCCTGATTTTTCACTTTCATTTCCATTTCGCCATGAAGATTTCCAAGACCGCCGCTGCAAGTGCCCGTCGCCTGTTTGGGCTCTGCCAGACGAATGGCCGGTTTGACGAGTCGAAGTTGCGCACGGTGGTGACTCGTTTGATCGAGGCCAAGCCCCGTGACTACAAAGCGATTCTCGCCGCAATTCAACGGCTCACTCGTCTCGAGCTTGAGCGCCGTCAAGTGACCGTTGAGAGCGCTGTGGAAATCGACGATTCTACTCGCGAGCGAGTCGTTGCGGGTCTTGCCAGTCAGTATGGCCCTGACCTAGTGATCGGTTATCAAATCACTCCCACCTTGCTAGGTGGCCTCCGCATTCGCGTAGGCAACGATGTTTTTGACGGCTCGGTACAAGGCCGCCTCCAACGCCTCGCGAACGCATTTTAATTGATTATCTGGCTGAAAATCCAAACCCCTTTCCCTAGCAAACTTTTTTATGAGCAGCATCCTCCAGGAACTCGAACAACAGATCGCCGGCATCACGTCGTCCGTCGAAAAAACAAACATCGGCACTGTCCGTCAAGTCGGTGACGGCGTCGCCAAGGTCGAAGGTCTCTCCGACGTCATGCTCAATGAGATGATCGAGTTCGGTGGTGGCGTGACGGGCATGGCACTCAACCTCGAAGAAAGTGAAGTCGGCGTGGTGCTTCTCGGCAACTATGCCGCCGTTAAAGAGGGTGCTGAGTGCCGCACTACTGGTAAATTGCTCTCGGTGCCCGTGGGTGAAGCGGTTCTCGGTCGGGTGGTTAATGCTCTCGGTGCTCCGATCGACGGCAAGGGTGACATCACTGCGGCGGCTTTCTATCCGATGGAAAAAATTGCGCCGGGGATTATCAAGCGCAAATCCGTTTCCGTTCCAGTTCAAACCGGCATCATGTCGATTGACGCGATGATTCCTGTCGGCCGTGGTCAACGGGAGCTGATCATCGGTGACCGCGCCACCGGTAAGACGACCATCGCCGTGGATACTATTATTTCCCAAGCCCAACAAAATAAGGCGGCGGAAAATGGCAAGCTCCAGAACCATAAACCGATGTATTGCATCTATGTCGCGATCGGTCAGAAGCTCTCTAACGTCGCTCGAATCCAGAAAATCCTCGAAGATGCTGGCGCGATGGAATACACCACCATTGTTTCTGCTTCCGCCTCGGATGCCGCGGCCATGCAGTATCTCGCACCGTATGCAGGTTGCGCGATTGCTGAGTATTTCATGGATCAAGGTAAAGATTGTTTGATCGTGTTTGATGACCTTTCCAAGCATGCGGTTGCCTACCGCCAAGTGTCGCTGATTTTGCGTCGCCCGTCTGGCCGCGAAGCCTATCCGGGTGATGTTTTCTACCTTCATTCCCGTCTGCTTGAACGTTCCGCTCGTCTTTCCGAAGCTGCGGGTGGTGGCTCGCTGACGGCCTTGCCGATCATCGAGACTCAAGCAGGTGACGTGTCCGCTTATATTCCAACGAACGTAATTTCGATTACTGACGGTCAAATTTATCTTGAAACCGACCTTTTCTATCAAGGAATTCGGCCGGCAATTTCGGTGGGCCTCTCGGTGTCTCGGGTCGGTTCTGCTTGTCAGACCAAGACCATCAAGTCGGTTGCCGGCACCACCAAGCTTGACCTGGCTCAGTATCGCGAGCTTCAGGCGTTTGCTCAGTTTGGCTCCGACCTCGATGCTTCGACCAAGAAGAAGCTTGATCGTGGTGCCCGGATCGTTGAGCTCTTCAAACAAAATCAATACAGTCCGCTGGCCATGGAGATGGAGTCAATCTATCTGTTTGCGATGCAAAACGGTTATTTCGACGACGTCGCCGTCGCTGAGGTTAAGCGCTTCCAAGCGGCACTTGGTGACTTCTTCAACACGCGTAAGGGCGAGCTTCTCGATAAAATTCGTAATGAAAAGCCGGATCTCAAAAAGGACAAGGCGATGGTCGAGGCAGTTAGCCAAGGGATTCAGGATTTCAAAAAATCTTGGAAATAAAGTTGGAAATTATGGGTGAACAACAACTTGGTTAGCTAAGTTCTTTTCACCGATAGTTCGCTAACACCTTTTCATATATCATATTTAATTTTCTTCATCTAAAATGGCAAACCTTCGAGACATCCGCCGACGCATCAAGTCGGTCAAAAACACCGCGCAGATCACCCGCGCGATGCAGCTTGTCGCTGCCGCCAAGATGAAGAAGGCGCAGGATTTGGCGCTTGGTGGTCGCGAATATGCGCAACAACTGACTCAGGTGTTATTTGATATCCGCAAAAATTTCAGTGAGGAATCCCATCCGCTGCTTGAACGCCGTGAGGGCGACCGCGAGCTGGTGTTAGTGATTTCAACAGATAAAGGTTTGTGCGGTCCGATTAATACCAATTTAGCCCGTAAAATTAAGGCTGCGACTTCACCAAATGCACATTTCGTGACGGTGGGTCGTAAGCTTCGGACGATGGGCGAAAAACAGGGTAAGCAAATCATTGCGGATTTCAGTGTCAAAGATCCCGTGCCGTTTTCACAGACTCGGCCGATTGCCAAGTTCGTCACCCAACAATTCCTAGCTGGCAATTACGACAAGGTTTCCATTGCGTTCACCAGTTTCGTTAACACCCTGCGCCAAGAGGCGGAGGTGGTTACCT
>JAYWAR010000477.1:0-3031 GCA_043782285.1 Akkermansiaceae bacterium
GTTATTCAATGCGGTGACCACTTGTTGCAAAGCACGTGAGCGGTGGCTTAGGCGGTTTTTGATCGAATCGCCCAATTCGGCAAAGGTCTGTTGATGGCCGAGCGGGATAAACAAAGGGTCGTAGCCGAAGCCGCCGCTGCCGTGGAGCGCTTCGATTAGCCGACCCTCGACGCTGCCGCTGAAGTTCGCGTGCTCAATCCCGCCGCGAGCGAGCACCATGGTGCAGCGGAAACGCGCGGCCCGGTCCGTTTTCCCAAACATTTCCGCGAGCAGCCGGGCATTATTTTTCGCGTGATTGCCCTCCTCGCCGCCATAACTGGAAGACCAAACGCCGGGAGCGCCGCCCAGCGCCTCGACCTCAAGCCCGGAATCATCCGACAAGACCCAGCCTTCGACGCAGCGGCTAATGCCTTCCGCTTTGAGCCGCGCGTTTGCCAAAAAGGTGGCCCCGGTTTCTGCGATCTCCGGCAAATTTGGAAATGCCGTCACATCCAAAACCTCGAAGCGATCGCCGATCATCGCTCGGATTTCCTGGGTTTTATGGGGGTTGCGAGTCGCGAGAATCAGGCGGGGCAGTGCTTGCATGGTCCCTCGCTAGACCGAAAAATTCGACTTGGCGAAATTTTTTTGAATAATCCGGGGTTTGGTGGCACTTATAAGGTAATGAAAGCAATCACTTGGCTCGCTTCAGTCACCGTTGGCGTCGCCGCCCTCACTGCGACCGCTTTTGCCACGACTCCCGAGGGCTGGTCCACCGATCTCGATAAGGCTTTTGCCAAAGCGAAAGCCGAGAACAAATCGGTGCTGGTCGAGTTCACCGGCTCGGACTGGTGCCCGCCTTGCATCGCGATGCGCAAGAACGTTTTTTCCAAGCAGGAATTTGTCAACGCGGCGGCCAAAAAATACATTCTTGTGGAGCTGGATTTCCCGAAAGGTGACAAGGCGCTGGCTGATAAAAACCAGCCTTTGGCTGAAAAATACAAGATTGAAGGTTTCCCGACAGTGCTCCTTTTCAGCGCCGCAGGTAAGGAATTCGGTCGCTTCTATGCCTCTGAATTCCCAAAAACCGAGCTATTCCTTGAGCACCTCAACAAGGCGCTCGAGAAAAAAAATCTCGATTGATTCGACGTTCCTTGGTCAATCGCCCCGCCCGGTTTTTCGCCGGCGCGGGGATTTTTTTGGATTGCGGACTTCTAAATGGGCTCTCCTTGGGCTCGGCCCCTGTGGCAAGGAGCGACTTTCAGGGTTTTTCTTTCCAAGGCCGACAAGATCCATCACCTTCTGCGGCCTTTCCCGACCATGTCCGACGCCCGTAAACCATTCCCATTTCGCGATTTCGAGCCCCAATGGCAAGCCCGCTGGGAAACTGAAAAAACCTTCCGCACTGCGGGTCCCGGCGATGCGGATTTTGATCCGGCTAAGCCGAAATACTACGTGCTCGACATGTTTCCATACCCCAGCGGGTCGGGCCTCCACGTCGGCCATCCAGAAGGCTACACCGCCACTGACATTATCGGTCGTTTTAAGCGAATGATGGGCTTTAACGTCCTCCACCCAATGGGTTACGACTCGTTCGGCCTGCCTGCGGAGCAATACGCGATCAAGACCGGCCAACACCCGGCAATCACCACCGCCGCCAATATTGAGAATTTCCGGCGGCAGTTGAAATCGCTCGGTTTCGCCTACGATTGGCAACGGGAAATCGCCACCACCGATCCCGAATATGTGCGCTGGACACAGTGGATTTTCCTTCAGCTCTACGGCTCCTACTACAACGAAATTGAAAATAAGGCCAAGCCGGTCAGTGAGCTCGAAGCACAAGGCTGGACTCGCGACCAAATCGACGAGGTTCGCCTCGCCTTCGTCGCCAACACCCCAGTTTGGTGGTCGCCGGATCTCGGCACGGTGCTGGCCAACGAGGAAGTCGAGGAATGGAAATCGAAAGGCCATACCGTCGAACGCCGACCACTGCGCCAATGGATGCTGCGGATCACCCAATACGCCCAGCGCTTGATCGATGAACTGGATACCCTCGATTGGCCAGAAGGGATCAAGCTGTTGCAGAAAAACTGGATCGGCCGGAGTGAGGGCGCGACGGTGAAATTTCAGATTTCAGATTTTAAATTAGAGATCGAAGTTTTCACCACTCGCCCAGATACCTTGTTTGGAGCGACTTACATGGTGCTGGCCCCCGAGCATCCTTTTGTCTCGGAAATCACCACCGCGGAACAGCAAGTCGCGGTTGAAGCCTATCAAAAAGGCTGTTCCTCCAAGTCCGACATGGATCGCGGCGATCTCAACAAGGATAAATCCGGGGTTTTCACTGGGGCCTTCGCGATCAATCCGGTCAACGGTGAGCAGATCCCGGTGTGGATCGCCGACTACGTGATGATGGGCTACGGCACCGGCGCGATCATGGCAGTGCCGGCGCATGATGGACGGGATTGGGAATTTGCAAAACGCTTCAACTTGCCGATTCAACAAGTCGTTTTCCCTATTTCGTATAATCTCATCAATGCAAAGCTTGTTAAAGATAGTTTTGCTAATTTCGAGTATGGAGAAATCATCGATAACGCTGAATTTACTGAGGGACAATTAATTTCTCTTGCTCTTGCAAAAGCTTTTGAAAAAGAAGGCTATGCCGTGAATTCCGGCTTTCTTGACGGTTTGCCTACAGCTGAAGCGAAAGCCGCGATGATCGACTGGCTAGAATCCAATTCCATTGGCCAGCGGCGTATCCAGTTCAAACTCCGTGACTGGTTGTTTTCACGGCAGCGCTACTGGGGTGAACCGTTCCCGATCGTTTGGAAAGACGGCTACCACCACGCGATTCCCGAGTCCGAGTTGCCCTTGCTGGCGCCGCCGCTGGAGGATTACAAACCCAGCGGTTCGCCCGAGCCGATTCTCAGCAAGGCCACCGAGTGGGTCAATTTACCGGACGGCTCACTCCGTGAAACCAACACCATGCCACAGTGGGCCGGCTCGTGCTGGTATTACCTGCGTTATTGCGATCCGACAAATACCGAGCGTT
>JAYWAR010000478.1:0-3027 GCA_043782285.1 Akkermansiaceae bacterium
GTCCGCGATCCTCAGCAAAAAGCAGGAAAACGAGACGCATGAGGACGGTGAGCTGCCCTTCGTAAATGCGGTCCGGGTTGGTGGCTAGCAGGTGGTGCAGGAGCTTGAAGCCGGTGCGGGCGTCGGCCGCCTGAGTGCCACGGACCAGATCATAGAGGCCATCCAAGACCTGGCCCGCCAGCTCGACTGAGACATTGGCCTGCATGTCCCGGCTGTGCCTAAGGAGCGCGGGGAGTTGATGGCTTTCCTCGCCGAGGAACAGCATCTCGACACTGAAGAGTAAATCGAAGGCTCCGAGAATCGGCCTGCCCATGGTGCTGACCATGTCGGCGAAGCGGAAGGTGAGGCTGCCAGCATTTTCTCCCACGGGCGCGGAGACGAGCCGGAGCTGGGTCCGGGAAACAAGAAGGCCGATGGGGATGCCGGTTTCACGCAACAGGCGTTCCAGTCGACGGGTGGCGCTGGTGGACCAAGTATTAGCGGCTGTCTCGTAGGGGGCATCGAGGTCGCCATCGTAGAACTTGATGAGAAGTTGATAGATCGGCTCGCCCTCGGCGAGTTCCTTGCTGCGCGGCCAGCGGAGAGCGGCAGAAGGAGAAAGAACCTCAGGGCTTTCCTTGAGCTGGATGTGATAGGATTCACCGAGATCCGCGGCATCCACCCACTCGCGCTCAGGCAGGCCGAGGAAGTCGGTGGCGAGTGCCTTGAAGTCGGTGATTTCGACCGTGCCTTCTTCCTCGTCGTATTTCTGGAAGGCGAGGAGATGATCGATGAACTCAAGTTGGCGCTCGCGCTGTGCTTCTTGATAGTAATGCCCCTTGTCCACTAGAGCAGCGGCGGAGACGACGAGACCATCCGGCTGGAGGTAACCCAGCCAACGTTTGTGCGCCTCGATGGAGCGTTTGAGGTCTTTAACTGTCGACATCGGCAAAGTCGGGAAGTGGTGAACGAAAGGGGACGCGAGGCGACGGTGGTTCTGTCCGGTGAAGCATCCGGACGGTGGAAATGGCAATGGATCCACTCCTGACGGCGTTGAGAAGTAGCGATCCCGGCCCGTTAAAAAGGACTTCGAAATTTCCGGTGGGATATAACTTAAAAGCGATGACGTGCTCGAAGTCGGTGTGACTCCGCCCGAGAAGACTCAGCTTGTCCTTAGCCGTTGTTTTCACTTGGACTTTTTTCTTCAAATCAGGGGACCAATAGTCGTGCCCCCTTGTTTCGCCGTCCCGTAGCGGTATGAGGTTGAAGATGAGTTTCGCGAGCGCCTCACCCGTGTCGCCAACGAGTCGGTCCCCAGGTGAGAATGCCAGTGGAGGTTCGTGCCTTTCGTGGGACGACCTCAGAGTTGAGACAGCTTCAAATATCGCCTTGAAACAGGAAAAAAAGGGTTCAGGTAGACGGACCTGCTGGTGGTTGGTAAGAGCGTTATGCACCTAATTTTCTTGGGGTATTAAGCTGGCCAAAGGTAAACAAGGCCGATGGGCTCGACGCGGGAGACTTCGACCTTGTAAAAGTCTCGGATGCGGGCGGGTTCTTCGCTGATTTGTGTCTGATAGTCGGTTAGGAATCGCTCTTGAGCTTTGCGTTCTTCCAGCCGTTGCCGTTTCTCTTCTTCGGGCATGCCTGGAAGTTCAGGCTGATTGAGGTCTGCGTAACTTGCGAGTTTCGCCTCGACCCGTTTCTTCTGGTCATCGAGAAGAGTTGTCATGGCGTTCGCCTCGGTGGCGGCACGCGCCTCAAGTTTTTCCCGGGCGACCTTTTCAAATTCTCCACCGTGAACGTCGAGAAGCGGACGGAGCGCTGCGACATCATCCTTGATGGAGGCGAGAAGCAGAGTCTGCACATCTCTGGGGAGACTGCTCTGATCCGATAGAAGTGAATTTTCCAGAATCTCCATGGTCCTCGCTTCGCCTGTCCGGGCGTAAGCTTTGAGTGGGCTGGTGCTGCGTTTCTCGAGAGGTTCCCAGCGTGCGGTGATGGTGATGATTTCCTCGTGGAGGCGGGTGGCACCTTTTCCGAAAAGCCCGAGGCGACCGAGCAATACGACGCGGGGGACAGCATCGTCCGACTGCCCGAGACAGGCGCGGGACATGTCGTGGTGGATGAAACCCTGGGACAGGAACCGTGAGAGAAGGCGCTTCGCAATGCGGTGGCCAAGGTGAAGCTGGACGCTGGTATCGTCGATGGTGTCCGGCGGAGTAAACCGCACGGGGCGAATCGGGGACTCCATTCTCCAGCGATGGTCGCGTTTTCCATTCGCGGGAGGTTGGCGGAGGCTATCAAGAGTCGGCCCCCAGGTGGGATCGAGACCTTGGCCGGTTTCGAGGTTCGGGAATTGGTAAAGGGAGCCGGCATCGGTGTCGTCGGCACCGATGGGGGAAAGCGGGGTGTAGTTGGCGATCTTCAACGAACAGGAGAGCGCCTGCTCGAAGGCTCCGTGGGAGTAGTTGATCCAGCGCTTCGCCTGGGTGATGCGGTTTTCCAGAAGCTGCACCTGAGCTTGGAGGGCCTCCTTGCGCTCGCGGACGGATTCAAGTTCGTCGGTGGCGATTTGCTGCTCTTCGGGGAGGCTGTCGGACTCGATGCTGGCGGCAAGGGCGTCGATCTGGTCGGCGGCGATGCCGAATTCAAGCTTGGAGGTCAGGCGCTTTTCGAGAACTTGGGAAAGGCTGCCGAGTTCGTCCTCGATGGTGGCGGTCTTGCGGACGAGGGCCTTGAGGACGCGGTCATGCGGGCGCTGCTTGTAAAAGAAGTAGTGGCAGTATACCTTGGGAGCTGGCTGGAGTTTGCGGTCGATACGACCGTTTCGCTGCTCCAGGCGGCCGGGGTTCCACGGGACATCGTAGTGGAAGAGGTTGTGGCAATGGGCTTGGAGGTTGAGACCTTCCCGGGCGGCGTCGGTGGCTAGAAGGATGCGGACTGGATTCGTCGATGGGTCGGCATTGAAGGCCGCTTTGATGGCTTCCCGCTGATCCGAGCCGGTGGAACCGCGATAAATTTCAATACGGGCGTGTGCCTGGTCGGTGC
>JAYWAR010000479.1:0-3013 GCA_043782285.1 Akkermansiaceae bacterium
GCCCGCATCAATCTTTACCGCGATCCCAGCAAGAATGCGACCTTGGCGCAAAAGCGCGCTTTGCTGGCGGGTCATCGCCCGGATCCATCTGTGATGAAAGGTGCCGACGGCACTTCACCGTCTTACCTGCCCACCGACTTAACCGCAGCCGCGTTCGCGCTCGCCCAGGAAAAATCCGGCAAGATCGTTGACCTCGATCAAGTGGAGTTGCTCGATCTGGCGAAGGGCAAGACCAAGCAATTCCGCAATGACGTGACGCCCTATTCGCTGGGCCTGCTGACCGACGTCCGCCGCGGCGGACTCAAACAGGATTTGTCGTCGGTTTTCGAAATGAGCACCGCCACCGCCGTCACCCTGCCGCCTGAATTCACTGGGACTGCTGCCGCCCCTAAGAAACTGTATCAATCAACACTCGGTACCCCTTCCTCCGGCCTTTCTGACCCCGTTTGGACAACCCTCGCGGGCTACTATAACTCCTTTCGGAATGTCACCACGCCCAACACCAATCCGACGTTGGCATTACCGGCCACGGCGGCATCGTTGATTGCAAATAAAGTGCCCCTAACTTACTTCCCAGGACCGGTCATCGCTAAGGTGGATACCATCTTCAGCCTAGTATCCCACCCAATCTCCGATATTGGATGGTGGAACAATACTCCAGCACCAGCAAATTATGACTACTTTGTGAGTCTGATTTACACGCCGGTGATCACTCTGCATAATCCCTACAACGTTAACATTTCCTTCTACAAAATGTCCGTGGAATTCAAGAACGTCCCGGTCGCCTTCAACTTCATGTTCCAAGATCGCGGGGCCGGGCCCTTTGTGTCTCAAAGCGTAACTCCCGGAACCTTTGAATCCGTCAACGACATGACGAATAATCCACCAAACAGGGGCGAGAAAACATTTAGCATGACGATCGCCAATTGGACAGACACTTCACCTCTTACGCCGACGTCCCCTATTTCGGGGCCGATTATCATGAAACCGGGGCAAACCCTGATTTGTGGACTTTCAAAGGACCCGGCAGCATCATTCGATAGGGGTGATACCTTTGATTACGAGCTTTTAGCAAAAAAGACTGAAAATAACAAAGCATTACCCAAATTCACCCCTGGTTTCGGATTCGAACTCGATGGTGTCGCGATAAGCAACTTGCGGGAACCCGGTGTTGCTGCTCCCGGGGGGTCGGGGCAAGGCTGGTGCAGTTTTCTCTTGTTACGCGATAGCCCCGCCAAGGGCACTGACAAGTTTTATGTGGAATTCCAAGCGCAAAAGCCTAGCTGGCATACTGACAACGAAACGGCAAATACGCAGGCCGTGGCTGTTTCTTCGTTTGATGTGACTGCCAAGCTCCAGGCCAGTGCTGGCGACCAGCCCATCAACTATGCTCAACTCAAATTCGACTACAGAAATGATGCAACACTCAAGAACTTCTTCAATAACCGGTCTTATATCTATCCACCGAACAAAGACCTGACGGGAAAAACCACTACCGGCCCGCCTAACGTTACCTACGCTATGCAATTCAGCAACCAGCGTCCGTTTGCCATTTTCTCCGCGTATGCCCGCACCACCAACGGCGGCGTTTATGACAAAACGGGCAGTCGCATCAAGGTGCCGGGTAATAGTCCTCAGCTCAACCTGCTCCCAGACGGTCGCCTAGCCGGCAAACCCTTCCTGTTCCACAATCCATCGCGCAGTATCGTCACCATGGACTTTTCTACCGATAAGCCAGGCACACAACCCTATGAGTTAAACTTACAATCGTTTTCGAGCAACGGTGACTACCAAGACTACATGAGCATAGATGGCAGCCGGGTTCCAGGTCTCACGGGGAATACCACCGCCCGAGGCATCAAGTCGGGGAGTTATCTCGAAATCCCCACCGGCCCAATGCAGACCATCGCCGACTTCCGCCGCTCGAACGCCTTGACCTCATCCTATCTGCCCCATTTCGTGCAACCCGTCGGCAGCTCGCTGCTCCACCCGCTGATGTCCGCAAACAGGGTGATAGAGAGTAACCCGGCCATTTCAGCCACCGCATTGCTCGATCATTCGGTATTGGCGAACCACGCCTTTTACGACCGCTTCTATTTTTCGACCTTCGCGACACGCGGCACGGATAAGCCGGACACGGTGTTCGAGCAATTCATGAATGGCACTGCTCCGCTGGCATCGCAGTCCTTCCAGCCCTACCTGCCCGCCGGCACGACCGCAGCCACCGCTAAGACGGAACTCTTCGCCTCGGGCAAACCGAAGAACAACGCGTACCAGACCGCCGCCGAATACCAGATGGTCCGGGGTTCGTTCAATGTAAACTCGACCAGCGTGCAGGCATGGAAGGCCGTGCTGGCATCCATGAACAAGAGCGAGGTGGCCACGCTCTGGGCGAGGACTGCGGTGCTTGAAACCAAGACCAGTCCTGGAGTCCCAATCCTTGGCATGTCACTGCTCAATGGTGGCCTGGCCGGTGGTCCATTGGATGCGACCAAAATTGACGATGCGAAGACGAATGACTGGAACGGCTACCGGGAACTCAACGATGCCCAGCTCACCACCTTGGCGACGGACATCGTGAAGCAAGTGCGCCTGCGCGGGCCGTTTCTATCCATGTCGGAATTTGTGAACCGCCAGATTGGCACGGAATCCGACCTCTCCCTGACTGGAGCTTTGGAAAAAGCCATTGCCGACTCGAAAATCAATGAGGGTTTTATGAACATGAATAAGCCGGACCCGAAGGTCACTGAACTCACCACGGCAACCTTCACCGATCCAGCCGTGGCCCCCATGTATAACTACAAGACCCTCGCCGCCACCATCGGTAATCCCGCTGCCGGGGCTCCCGGCTGGATCTCGCAAGGCGACTTGCTGCGCATTCTCGAACCCGCCGCCACCGTGCGCTCTGACACCTTCGTCGTCCGCGTCTGCGGGGAAGCGCAAGATGCCAGCGGCAAGGTCACCGCCCGCGCCTTCGCGGAAGCCGTGGTGCAACGGGTGCCCGAATATGTGG
>JAYWAR010000480.1:0-8331 GCA_043782285.1 Akkermansiaceae bacterium
CGAGGTGGTGGTCAATAACCTCACCCTCTCCAACTTCAGCGGCACCTACACACTGAGCAACGGTGGATTGACGGTGGTGAGCAATTTGACATTTGATGCTTCAGCTTCCGCGAAACTTAGCTCGGTCATTCGCGGTGCGGGATCGGTGACGAAAAACGGCTCCGGGACCTTGACGGTTGACGGGGTAATCCCAAATACCTACAGCGGTGGAACGGTGATCAACAATGGCACCATGGTTTGGGGCACGATGGTTGGTAGTTCGTCTCCCGAGTGTGGTTTTGCCTGTGGCACTGGGCCGGTCACGCTCAATAGCGGGGGCACGATTATTTTTCAGCACGCCACGCCATGCAATCCCCTGATTTTGAATGGCGGCACGCTCTCAGCGACAAACGGCTGGGGTGCGGCTTGGACGGGGCCAGTCACCGTCAACTCGAATACGACCGTGCAACCGAGTTCTAACATAACTATCTCTGGCGATATTAGCGGCTCTGGCGGATTTACCAAAACGAGCAGCGGTAAGTTTATCCTTGGCGGTAAAAACACTTACAGCGGAGCGACCGTTGTGCAGGCCGGTAATATCTCTTGGTTAAGTAAGTATTCGATGAGTCCTGGCCACCTGCTGATCAGTAATGGAGCCATTGCCAGTCTCGATTATACTGGCACTCGCGTCATTAAGAATTTGACCCTTGGTGGCGTAGCCATGGCCGCCGGGACTTACGGCTCCAATGCCTCGCTTGCCACCAACCAGAATAGCAACTATGGTACCTATTTTTCGGGTACTGGGATGGTGAACGTCATGCCAATCAACGTCGCACCTGTGGCTGAGGATCAAACTGTCAGCACGGAGAAAAACACCTCAATCCCGATCATTCTGACGGGTACGGATGCAAATGAAAACTCGCTAGGTTTCTCGATCGTCACTCAGCCCGCGAGTGGATCACTCAGTATCAACGGGTCGAATGTGATCTACAACCCCGCTACCAACTACATCGGAACGGTGAGCTTCACGTTCAAGGCAAATGATGGATCCCTCGATTCAGCACCTGCTACGGTAAGCATTACAGTAACAACTCAGAGCTTCACATGGAGCAGTACGCTCCCGGGCAACTGGAGTGACAGCACCAAATGGCTCCCAAGCGGTCCAAGCAGCTCTGGCGCAGACTTTAGCGTGCTCAATTTTAATATCCCAGCCACTTACACGGCTACCCACGACTTGAATCCGAGCTTTTTGCTCAACCAACTCAATTTCGGTGGCTCCACGCTGACCCTCGCGGGCAAGAGTCTGAAGTTTGTCGCCTATGGTGCGGCTCTACCAACAATCAACCAGAACAGCGGATTGGGAGTGATGATCTCGAATGAGCTAAATCTTGGAGCTGCCACCACATTCGCGGGTTTTGGCGGTGGCAGTATGACGGTATCTGGGTTAATCTCAGGGGGAAGTGAATTGATTAAGAACGCTTCGGGTGAACTTAAGATTTACGGTTTAGTCCCCAACATTTACAGCGGTGGAACCATCGTCAATAATGGCACACTCGAAGTGGGAGCAGTGATTGAGGGAACGAGTCGTGATGTTACCAATCCTTTGGGAACAGGAACGGTGGTGCTCAACGGCAGCTCGAACCTTGCTTTGCAGCGAGTTTCGGCATCAAATGCCTTAGTCGTGAACGGTGGCACGCTCTCCAGCGAAAACGGCTGGGGTGCGACTTGGGGTGGCCCGATCACCCTGAACACGATCTTCAATTGCAATGCCAAAAATCGGTTGAACTTGAGTGGTGCGATCCGCGGAACGGGTGGTTTACTCAAGAACGGTGGCGACACCCTGATTCTTGCAGGGACTCACAGCTACAGCGGTAACACCACCATCAATGCGGGTATTCTTCAGCTCAATTCCGCCAATGTCGGCAACAATGGATCGACCCTCACCATCGCTGCTTCCGGGGCCACGCTTTACTTGAATTTCGCAGGCACCGATACCGTGAACAAGCTCTTCATCGGCAGCACCCAGATGGCCGCCGGGGTTTACAAAGCGGTGGGTAGTACCGCCTCTGGCACCGAACTGGCCAATCTCACCGGCACTGGCACCGTGACCGTTGATCCCATCGCTACCACCACGACTGTGGCGAGTGGTCTTAATCCCGCGCCCGTGGGAACTTCCGTGAGTTTCACCGCCACAGTGATCGGTGGCGCGCCGACCGGTACGGTGAGCTTTTATGCGGGAGCTACGCTGTTAGGCAGCAGTGCCTTGAACGGCTCATTCCAAGCGAGCGTCACCACCAACAGTTTGGCAGTCGGAACTTATAGCGTCACGGCCAGCTATGTAGGCAACACCAATAACTCCACCAGCACCTCCACCGCATTGAGCCAAGTGATCGCGGCGTCACCTTATAACTCCTGGACCTCCAATTCAGCCCAAGGGCTGACGGCGGGTGTGAATAACGGACCTTTGGATGACCCGGACCGCGATGGTATTTCCAACTTGATGGAATTCGCCCTCGGTGGCGCACCGATGATATCGACGCAGGCAAAGTTGCCGGTTCTCTCGAAAACAGCCGGGGTCTTTTTGTTTCAGTATGATCGCAACAACTTGTCTTTATTCCCGGCTACCACTCAGGTCGTGGAATACGGCAATAATTTGACAGGCTGGACGCCGGTGACGATCCCAACTAACACCGACGGTATCGTAACTATTACACACGGAATTACTTCCGATCATGTGAGCGTCGCCATTCCGGTTAGTGGAGCTCAAACTTTCGTGCGTCTTAAAGTAATCAAGTAAGGCGCTGAATATTTCATACTAAATTTACATGTTAGCATCTATTACTTCGAGCATCGCGAGTCGGCCACTTCTGACTCATGTATTTTGCCGATGGCTACGGCTTTGTGCGGTCGTGATCTCGGGTTCCTCCGTTCTCCGCGCCGAAGGGGCAGGGGGGCATCCAATCGCAGGAGCGGATGAATCTACCCCATCGCGCAGTCATTATTTTTCTTGGATCGACAATACCAACGAAGGTTCGACTGAGCGCCAAACTTTAGCTAATTTAGAGTTCTTTAAATGGCTTCATGATGACTATGGAATGGACCTCGATATCTATGCACTAGATGCTGGCGCGATCGACACCCCTGGCGGCTATGGCAGCATGGAGTCCGAGCGATTTAAAAAGCAATTCCCCAACGGTTTCGGGCCGCTCGCAGAGAAGGCGAAATCATTTGGTTGCCGTCTCGGCGTCTGGCTGGGGCCCGATGGGTTTGGGGACACTCCAGAACAGGAACAGGCCCGCACGCAGATGTTAGTGAAACTCTGTCGGGATTTTAACTTCCACCTTTTCAAGGTTGATTCCGTCTGCGGTCAGTTGCGGCCAGAAAAGCAAGCGGCCTTTGTAAAAATGCTCAAGGAGTGCCGGAAATTTACACCTGATTTGATCGTCCTAAATCACCGGCTCGATCTCGGAGAAGGCGAAGCCCTCACCACCACTCATCTATGGGCGGGTGAGGCATACATCGACGTCTGGCGTGGCAATGAAGGCACTGCAACTCACAACCGCGCCAGCGCGATTGAACTTGGAGTGCCGGTCAATGGGAATACTCATAAGCCACAACGCCTCCTAGAAGATCATGGAGTCTGTTTTTCATCCGGCTTGGATTATTGGGAAGATGATTTAGTGCTTCAGGCGCTGTCGCGTAATTTAATTCTTGCCCCAGAGATTTATGGCAGCCCGTGGTTTTTACGAGATGATGAGTTTCCCAAGCTGGCGCGGATCTATAATCTCACCCGTCGTTACCGTGACATCCTGACGAATGGAATGATGTTAGATGAGAAAATTTATGGTCCTAAATCGGTCTCGCGCGGTAATGAAAAGACTCGAATTGTGACTCTCCAAAATACCACTTGGGAGACGGTGACCTACAAAGTCACGCTCGATGAAAGCATCGGCATCGGTGGTAATGGGCCGTTCGAAGTCCGCCGTTTGCATCCCTCAGAATCGATCCTCGGCAGCTTTAAAAAAAGCGAAAGCATCAACATCAAGGTGCTGCCGTTCCGTAGCTATGCCATGATCGTTTCCAGCGAACCGTCCCGCGAATTGGGTGTGACCGGTTGTTCCTATGAGGTGGTGCGGGACCTTGCCGGTAAACCTGCAACGATTCAGCTTCTAGGGCTACCCGGCACCACTGCGAAAATCAGCTTGCCTGCGCAGCCGCGTAAGTTTTCCAAGGCTAGCTTAGACGGACAAGCTGCGGGAGATCTCATCACCGGGAAATCCTTGGAAGTGGTGTTTCCCGGAACACCACTCAAGCAAGCCTTCCATCGCAAGTTAGGCGATCTCAAATCTGTGGAGGTGCCTAAAGATGCCGAGTCGCTTTATGAAGCGACTTGTTATGCAGCTGATAATAACGCGATGGAAATCCGTTCCATGGAGCGCTCCGGCCCTACCGCGATTCCTCAAGTGAGGGCCTCGCGCAAGGAGTTTCTCGATCAGCCTCTGTTAGTCGAACGCGGCGTTTGGGACCATTATCTATTTGATGGCGATCCAAATACTTATTTCCGCCTTTCTCAAGGTGCAATTTGGGGGGGTGCCTTTCGCGTTGATATGTCAAAGCCAACTCAAATTGATCAATGGGTGATTCGCAATGTAGACAATGAATTTAAACCCAATCAAGCTTTGGTCTCGACTGATTTGAAAAATTGGACTGCGGTGCCGCTGCAAATCGAGCCTGAAAATCCCGCAGAAGCTAGTGTTTTAAAAGATAGTTACTCGGGTACCAAAAAGTTTGAGTCGATCAAGGTAAACCGTATTACGATCAACTTGCCAGTCACCTTGCAGACACTGCGTTATCTCAAAATTCCAGGTAAAGTGCTTAATGTCGGCGAAGTCACGGCCACCTACAAAGGCAAAGAAATAGATCGCCGTGGATGGCGTGCTTCAAATGTTTTTGCAGATTATAAAGCAGCTCCTGCAATGCGTGCGTGGAGCGCTTCGTTTAAATTAGAAGAAGTGGCAAAGGGTTCCTATTTAGTCATTCCTTGCAAGGGCAAACATGGCCGCGATGGTGCCTACGCTGCATTGCGGATGAATGGTCGCGGGATTGGTGCGCCGCAACGCGCGCAGAGTTATCCTGCGAACCCATGGGATGCCGGCAATGGTCGTCCTGAAGCAAATTTCAGTTACTTTTTCCCAATCACTCAACAGATGATTGGGAAAACTATTGACGCAGTGGTGATGCAATTCGAGTCCGAGGGAACCTCTAAAATTCCACTTGGCGAATTCACTTCTGAAGTCTGGATCACCGCCTATCCGATTCCTTACGTCGCTAAAAAACTTTTATTGGATGAATGATGAAAAACTTTACTTTCAGTCGCAAAGTTCCTGGTCATGAAAGTTCTATTAGCTTTTGCTGCAACTGAACTAACACTTTGCTGAGTCTTAATTTCACGGCGCTGAGTGGCACAGAAATTATCCTTATCGTAACAGTAACCGCCGTAAATTTTTTTGCATGAAATACCAATCGGATAATAATTTTTTAACAAATTAAGAGGAAATTCAATCAAATGTTGAATCGAAAAAATACAAGAGAAACAAGCTGGATGAGTTCGATAATGATTTGGATGCGATGGTTCCGCACGCCATTCGTGGCACTGGCGTTGACACAACCAGTGGCTCAGGCGCAGACCACTTATCCATTAACTAACGGCGGCTATATGGGAGTTAGTGTGGGAAGAGCGCCACAAACCTATAATGCCGGCTTTAGTTTCTATTCGATGGCGTGGCCGTTGTTGGGGGATTACCCTCGGGATAATCAAGTTCAAACCGGGCTTTATGGCACGTGGATGTTCCCATTCAGGTCAATTCCCGATGGCCCTTATGTAACGATCGAAGGCGGTCTAGGGTGGTGGTATAACCACCAGTTTCAGACGGCGACGCCGAAGTTTATTATGGGGGGATTGTATGCGGCGCCGAAACCTTTGCCGTGGTGGTTTGCGAATGGCCCTGGCGACGGGACGTCCGAAGGCAACGGTAAATATGCCGTGGCACAACTCAGCTCATCATTGCTGTTCCCCCTTGATGGGCTCAACCTACGCCAAGGCACGAGCGGGCAACTTTTTGGTTATGGCTATTTTGCGTTACCCCTCACTGAGCCGAAAACCACCACTGCGGGTGTTGCCGTTCCCACCGGTAATCACTGCTGGACCTTGTTCATGAATACCGGGAACTTCAAAGGCCCTGCAGCCTTTTTTACGCCGTATTTCTGGTCACAACCCTCACTGACTAATCCGCATTTGGCGGGCCAAGGACTCGACTCTTGCTGGGCTGATGCGAACAAGAGTACTGCCATGGAATCTCAAGAGACGGTGCGCGCTACCGCGTTTGACACGGCGGAAAATACTTTCGTCCGTTCGATGCCGGTCTATTATCCTGTGGATTCAAATGGCTATTCTTTGCTGATGCACCGCCTTTGCGTCTACGACCAAAGTGCACTTTGGGATGATGTGGGGCAGTGGTTGGCTGCCAGTGGTTCGACTCCTAGCAGCGTAATCAAGCCTGCATCCACCTATGTGCAGACAGCCACTGCCTACAATCCGGTATGGACCATGAAAAATGGAGATACTTCCTTAGGACCGCTGAAATGGGATGGGATTGCAACCCCTTACGCCCCCAACTCGCAAGAATTGGGTTACCAGTGGAATATGAATCAATCGACGCTCATCCCCTCCGCCAACGGTTCGCTCATCAAATTGCCAGAGTATTATCAAGGGCCACTCAATGCCAATTCAACCTCGCAATGGTTACCGACCGATGCCGGGAGTCTGCCGAAAGCCGCAACAACGATGCTCACAGGGCCAGATTTTAGCAATCCTAGCTTACACAAGCCGGTCGTAGCGGTCGATAGCGACGCTGTCTGGACGAGTCCGGGTCCGGTATCCGGGCCATACCGGGCCTTGTTGGGCGATGGCAGCTACATCACTTACTACTGGTATCGCTTTGCAGATCAGCCGGCCCTATTGAAAGCCGATATGACCTTGGCCGAACGCAATCGCCTCCAGACCATCGTCGAGAAGATGCACCGGGAGTGGAAAAATGATCGCGATTATATCGCTCCACCGACGACAGGAACCCTTGCGGATCTCGACCCAGGGCAACTGTTAACGCCACCCCTCGGGCTGGAATACGGCTATGTGCCGATCGCTTGGCGACAGGACTGGGGTGGCTCGGCAACGAGTCCAGGAGCGCTGAATTTCACCTCAGTCCCAGCCAATCCAACGGCGAGGACATCGTTCAGTGTGACGGTGCAAGCATTGAATACCAATGGCGTGGCACAGAATGTGATAAGCGACACACTGGTCCAACTGAGCGTCGCCTCGGGTTACGGGACCTTGAGTGGAACCACCGTAGGCACGATTCCTAGCGGGAGTGGTAGCGTGACAATTACGGGGGCGATCTACTCAGCGGCAGATGCCATGACCTTGACCGCCTCAGCGACTTGTCTGTCGCCCGGCAACAGCACGCCCATCACTTTCACGAATACCAGCGGCACGGTGAATCTTTATAATCGGCCAGCCACCGCGATCTCAACTAATTTGGTGACGCTCAATGCAACGCTCGACTGTCTCGGCACCAACGCCGACGTGCAAGTTTATTGGGGGCCTTATAATGGCGGCACCACCCCCGCAGGCTGGGCCAATTCCGCTTCCGTGGGGACTTGGACCAATGCGATTTCGACGAATCTCAGCAGTCCTGCCACGGGTTTACTTCCGGAAACGACCTACTATTTCACCTTCCGAGGAACGAATGCATCCGGACTGACATGGGCCTCGAAAGTATTGAGTTTTACGACGCTGCCCTTGGCTCCCGTCATCACGGCGCAACCTGCCAACAGTACCTATGTGGTTGGCTCAACGGCAAGTTTCACGGTGACCACTCTCAGGGCGACTGGCTACCAATGGTTTAAAGGTACAGTTCCGCTAGCAAATGGCGGGCAAGTCTCGGGTGCCGATACCGCGACGCTCAGCTTAAGTGGTGTTACCACCGCGAATGCTGGGAGTTACAGTGTGGTGATCCGTAATGGTAGTGGTCAAGCGACGAGCGTTGCGGCAAGCCTAACGGTGGTGGCCGCGACTAACCTGACCTGGGATGCAAATGGCAGCAGCGCTAACACCAGCGATGGCGCTGGCCAATGGGCTAGCAATTCCTGGTGGAACGGGTCAGCGAATGTGAATTGGGCAGACAACAATAACGTTCAAATCGGCGTAGGTGGCGCAGGCGGCGTCATCAGCCTAAACGAGGTGGTGGTCAATAACCTCACCCTCTCCAACTTCAGCGGCACCTACACACTGAG
>JAYWAR010000481.1:0-8328 GCA_043782285.1 Akkermansiaceae bacterium
CGGCACCATGGCATTGGAGTCCCGAGTTTCTGGTCGATGGCCAAACGCCTCTCGGATTGCCCGAGGTGCCGGCGGAAGCGCATGGCAATATTGGCTGGATTTCTGAAGGACGGGCTCGCGCCAATGAGTCCGCATCATTGATTGTGGATCTGGGTGAGTCGGTTGAGATTGATGCGGTGCGGTTGTTGCCGGCCCAGCGCCTGACCTCTGATCTACCGAGCGGCTTTGGTTTTCCCCGGAAATTGGCGATTTTAAGCTCGGGGGCTGGAGAAGCAGGAGCTGTGGGCCAATGGACGCTGATCGCAGAGCGTGAACTGCGTAATCCGGGACACAATCCGGTGTTGGTGTCCTTTGGCAAGCATCGTGCCCGCTATCTTAAAATCGAAGCGGTCGAGTTGTGGAAAGCCTTTGATAATTATCCGGCATTTTTTGCTCTGAGTGAGGTCGAGGTGCTGGCGGCAGGCAAAAATTTAGCGCTGGGAAAATTGGTGCGTTCGGTGGATGGGATGGAAAACTTGATTGCTTCAGGCGGGCGTTACTGGAGTGCGGCGGCTTTGAGTGATGGTTTTGGTCCGGAGGGACGCTTGGTTTCGACTCGCCAGTGGCTGTTGAAGCTGGATCAGCGGTTGTGCTTGGAAACTCGCAGCCATGAATTGCAGGATGAGGCTAACCATTTGGTCAGTGGCTGGCGGCGGGCTGGGTTGGCGGGGATTGCGGCGCTTGGCTTACTCGGGAGTTTTTTGATTATTGCGTTGCCGATTCGTTACCGGATTCATGCCAATCGTGAGTTGCTTAAAGTGCGTGAACGGATTGCTGGGGATCTGCACGATGAGGTTGGAAGTAACTTGGGCAGTATTCAAATGTTCGCCGATTTGGCGGAAGGGCGCTCTGGCCCTTCGGATGAGTTGAAGCGAATTCAGCGAATCGCGGCAGAGACCGTCAGCGCAGTGCGTGATATCGTTTGGTTGCTGAGGCCTGAGGGGGATCACCGGATCGGCACGGTTGAGCATCTACGCGAAACCAGCTCGATCATGCTTGAAACGTTGGAGTGGAAATTTATCGCGAACGAAGAGGCTTGGCAGGTCGAACTTGCCGATGAACAAGTTCGTCATTTATTTTTGTTTTTCCGGGAAGCGCTGCACAACATCATACGTCATGCGCGAGCGGCAAAAGTGATCGTACGGGTCGAGAAGATGGGCCGTGAGTTTCGACTCGCGATCGCGGATGACGGGCTTGGGATCGCGGACGAGCGGCTAGAGCGGCCGGCAACTCTGCGGGCCCTGAGACAGCGTGCCGCCGCGCTGGAGGCCGATTTCAAAGTCGATAGCCGGGTGGGAGAAGGCACTCGCCTAATGCTGATAGTGCCCTTGGCGCGGAAGCGTTCGCGGAAACAGGCGGGTGCTGCTGCGGCCGTCGGTAACTTGTAAAGCAAGGCTTTGCGAATGCCCGGCGATGGCTTATAGACCGATTCATGGCGCACTCCATTTCCCCTAAGGAAAAGCCGACTCGGTTGGTTTTGATTGAAGACCACGCGGATTTTCGCGAGTCGGTCTCGATGGTTCTCGAAGCGCGTGGTGGCTACCAATGCGTGGGCGGATTTTCCACCATGGAGGATGCGCTTGAGGCAATTCGAGGTGGTTTGGTGGCTGACTTGGTGTTGTCGGACCTTGGCTTGCCTGGAATGAGCGGCATCGTTGGCATTCGTAAATTACGCGAATTGTTACCCGAGGCGCGGATTTTGGTGCTGACCGCGTTTACAGATAAGGTCAAAGTTTTTGCGGCGTTGGAAGCGGGCGCGCATGGTTACTTGGTCAAGGCAGGGAGCGCTAACCGACTGATAGAAACGCTGGAGGAAGTTCTGGCCGGTGGCACCCCGCTCGACCCCAAGATCGCAGGGATGATTTTACAAACTTTCCGCCAACTCAGCCCAATCCCTGATGCCGAGCCCTTGTCTGGCCGCGAGTGTGAGGTGTTGCAACTCGCGGCCAAAGGGCTGACCCGGCAAGAGATTGCAGATGAACTCCATCTTAGCCCGCACTCGGTTACTGAGTATATTAAACGTAGCTTTGATAAACTGCATGTGCGAAACTTACCGGCAGCGGTGAGTGAGGCAATCCGTCGCGGGCTTTTAGATCTTTCTTGATGGCCCAAGGAATCAAGAGGCATTTCCGCTTTGTCCCATTTTTTAGTGACATGACAAAGTTCAGATTTTAAGGCAAATTTTGATTTGTCGAGGGGAGAGGTCCCCGGTTTCATGAAGGGATTCATGACATAGAATTTAGAGGCCGCATGAAAGTGCGGCCTCTCTTTTTTGGGTGGGGCTCACTGAGGAAAGGTTAGAGAATCTCTGAGGCGCTTGGTGCGCAAGCGGCAAAGGGGTTCCTCCGCCCTTGCCAAGTCCCGGCTTCCCGGCTTGTGATGAGTCATGAACTACTTGGCGCTTGCCCGCGATGTGATCGAAATCGAAATCGACGGCTTACAGCGGATGTCGAGTCGTTTGGATCAAGGCTTGATTGATGCGGTGAAAATCCTCCAAGATACGCTCGGACAACGTGGTAAAATTGTAGTCGTTGGGGTCGGTAAATCCGGGAATATCGGCCTTAAACTCGCCGCTACCTTTAACTCGACTGGCGCGACTGCGGTGGTGCTCGATTCTCAAAATGCCTTTCATGGTGACCTTGGTCTGTTGTCAGATGGCGATGTGGTTCTGGCGCTTTCTTACTCGGGAGAAACTCGTGAGTTGATTGATTTATTGCCGTTTATCAAGCGCTCGGAGGTCAAGCTGATCGCGTTGACTGGCAATCCGAACTCGACTCTGGCGCGGTATAGCGAGGTGACGCTGGATACTTCGGTCGCGCGGGAGGCTTGTCCGCTCAATCTCGCGCCGACTTCTTCGTCGACGGCGATGTTGGTGATGGGCGATGTGTTGGCAATGGTGCTGCTGGAGTCACGTGGTTTCAGTGAGGATGATTTTGCGCGTTTTCATCCCGGGGGGGCGCTCGGGCGGGCTTTACTTACCCGGGTGTCCGACATCATGCGGGCGGATGGTGAGTTGCCGACACTTGCCGAAGATGGCGATGTTTTCGGTGCCTTGGACGCGATGAGCCGCGCGCGCGCTGGAGCTTGTTTGATTCTCAAAGCGGACGGCAGTTTAGCTGGGATTTTCACCCATGGCGACTTTGCCCGCAGTTTCAGGAGTGACCCACTGCTCGGTGAAAAACCGGTCGCTCAGTTGATGACTCGTCAGCCGATTACCGTCCGTGCTGACGCGTTGGCGGTGGAGGCGCTTCGAACGATTGGTCAAAACCGGATTGACGATATTGTGGTGCTGAATTCCGAGGGAAAGCCGGTGGGGTTGATTGACACCCAAGATTTGGCACGGCTGAAGATTGTTTAAGGAGTGGGAAAAAGGCCTCGCATCAATCCGATTGCGTAGACACCAAAAAACCGCACTCGGTGAGGAGTGCGGTTTTTGAGAAATCCAGAAAATTAACGCTTGGAGAACTGGAAGCGAGCGCGGGCACCCGGTTGACCCGGCTTTTTCCGTTCCTTCATCCGCGGATCACGAGTCAGGAAACCGAGTGGCTTGATGACCTTGCGGTTTTCAGGATCCACAAGAGTCAGTGAGCGAGACACCGCGTGGCGGATCGCAATCGCTTGGGACTGCTTACCGCCGCCTTTGACGACAACGTTGAGGTCGAATTTATTCGACAACGAAAGTGCCAAGAACGGTGCGAGCACGGCATTCTGAAGCTCGATGGTTGGAAGATATTCTTCGAAGCTCCGAGCATTGATGATGATTTGGCCGGTGCCTTCGGTCATCCAGACGCGGGCGACAGCGGTTTTGCGGCGGCCGGTGGCGCTTTGAGTAGTGGTGGCGGTCATTTTCGGGGAAAATTAAGTTCAGGAAAGCTTAGCGGATGGCGTGGGCGGTAGGCGCTTGAGCTTCGTGTGGGTGGGATTCGCCAGCATAAACCTTAAGCTTGCCGAATTGGGCGCGACCGAGACGGGTCTTCGGGACCATGCCCCAGACGGCACGCTCCACGAGGAGGATCGGCCGCCGCTCACGCACGATGCGTGGGGTTTCTACCTTTTGGCCACCGACGTAACCCGAGAAACGGGTGTAAATCTTGGAGGTTTCCTTGGTGCCGGTCAGAACCACTTGATCGGCGTTGATCACGACGACAAAGTCACCGGTGTCAACGTGAGAGGTGAAAATTGGCTTGTGCTTGCCGCGGAGGAGGCGCGCAGCCTCAACAGCGACTTGGCCGAGGACCTTGCCCTTGGCGTCGATCACATACCACTTGCGCTCGACTTCATGCGGCTTGGCGGAAAACGTCTTCATGTGCTTGTATAAAATAGCTTCGGACACGTAAGCGTGTGCGAAGGGGTGGAGAAAATAGGGATTGGCTTTGTGGCTGTCAACCGGGAAATCTCAAGAATTTCCGAGTTGGAAGAGGGCCTCGCGGTTTGAAGCTTGGCGATCTGGATGCTGAAATCATTGAGACGGATCGGTTGGTCGGCTGGGTGGAGCGTTAAGTGGGCGGGGCAGGGGGCCGGTACCGGCGTCGCCAAGCGCGGCTTGGGCGCGCACGGCACGGGCAATGGCGGTGGCGAGTTGCTGGCGGTAACTTGGATCGCTGATTCGACGACTTTCGGCGGCGTTGCTCAGGTAGCCGCCTTCGAGCAAGACGCAGGGGATTTGTGGATTACGAGTGAGGCGGATTCGGCGGCGGACCAAGCCACGGTTACCGTGTGCTTCCGGGCAGGCGGCAGTCATGGCTTGTTGGCAGCGGCTGGCGAGACCGTGGCTATCGACCCGCCAATAGTAGCTCTCCGGACCGCGGATACCGGGCGGGCCACTGTTGTAATGCAGGCTGATGAGAATCGTGTCACCGTAGAGATTTGCTCGGATCACTCGCTCGTCGAGATCAACGAAGCTGTCATTGCTGCGCATTTGGATGATTTTAAAGTCGCGGCTGAGTGCGTTGCCGATGCGTTTGGCAGTATCTAAAGCGAGGTCTTTTTCCTTTTGGTGGGTGTGAGGGCTGATTGCGCCGCTGTCCTTGCCGCCGTGGCCCGCATCAATGATGACGGTTTTGAATCCCTGCGGCCCGGGGCGGTGACCTAAAACGTCGCGGCCGGTGGATGAGCCGCGAGTGGGTGAGGCACAGGAAGTCACCACCGCGCTGAGGCACAGCCAGCCAAGGTATTTGGAGATTGAAGTCATCGGCAGCGATCTTTGCAGGTCTGGGGTCTCAGGGAAAGCATCGGTTTGACGGTGGCGGGATGCGGTTTGGAAGATCGCTTGGTAGAGAATCCCGGTAAACTTGGCGCTGGCAAAACGTGGGCGGGCCGCTAGCTTAATTGGGTGTTTCAAATTGTTTTCAATGAAATCAGTGCTGCTGAGCTCTCCGCCTTGGATACCCTCGAGCAGTTGGAGTTGATGGATGAGTTTAAAGTCACTGAGGAGGACTTGGCGAATTTAAGCGGGGAACGGTTTGGCAAAATTGATCGCGATGGCAGGGTTTTGTATCGTTTCCGGGCCAAAGAATATCGCTTTTATTTCGAGGTTAAGGAGGGTGCGGTGATCGTTCATCGGGTGCTGCACAAGGGGACATTCTCGGATTTTAAGTTTCGTTCGAAACTGCCTTTGGCGGAAGACGAGGCGCTGGCAAATTCAAAGCACTTTTGGAAATTGATCGATGAGGGTCGCAATGCTCGGCGACTCTGAAATCCATGAGATTTAGCTTCCTGCGACTGCCTCAAATAAGGCACTCTGAGGAATGCTTAAATGGATCATGTATGCGGTGCTCGCTCTTCTGGTGGGCGGAAGTTGGTTCGCCTATTGGCAAAAAGGTAAGCAGCTGAGTGAGCTCAAAGAGAAGATCGCTCAATTCGAGGGAAACGGCAGTGGCGAAGAGCTGCTGCCTAAAATGATCAGCCATAGCCAATCGATTGAGGGGGAGAAAACTTTCACTGGAGTGTTGCTCACCTTTCTCAGTGCCGGAGTTTTCGGGATATTTTTTGCGGTTTACGTGCTGCCTTTTATCGTCAACCGATTGACTCATGCGATATTCGACAGTGGCGAAATGGTTGAAAAAGACCCCATGCGCGATGCGCGTTCGCTGAGCGCGCAAGGCGATTTTGAAGGCGCGATTGAGGCATTCAGGAGCGTTGCTGGGACAGATCCACTCAATCGTTTGCCGTGGGTAGAGATCGTGAATCTCCAGAAAAACCATTTGGCCGATCCGGCGGCGGCGATTCAGACGATCCGGCACGCGCTCGAAAGCCAAGAATGGCAACTCGATGATGCCGCGTATTTTTTGTTTCGTCTTGCCGAGCTTTATGAGGAGTTCGATGGGGATCGTGCTTCAGCGATGGTGATTCTCAACCAAGTGGTGGCCCAATTTCCTGGGACTCGTCATGCGGCGAACGCCAACCACAAGCTCCATGAATTGGCGGCAGCGGCTGAAGAAGCGCAATACCTCGCGCGGCAGAGCGGCGCTTCCGAATCATCGTCCTAGACTGGCAGGCTCAGAACGCGAGCCGAATTTTACGCGGTTTTTCACCGCTCTCACGGAACCTGTACCATGGCAAAAATTAAATTTGGCAGGCGGGCATGGGTAAGCATTTTTTACGCGCGGCATCCGTTATTGATGGCAGCGTTGGCGGCGGCTGGTGGGGTTCTGTGGGCGGACTTAAATTTGGCGGTGGGTCTTGTTGTCAGTCTCGTCTTAAGTCTGGTTGCTGGGTTTTTTAGAGGCTGGCGAGTGGGCTTGGGCAGTTTGATGGTGAGTTGGCTGGCACTCGCAGTTTTTACCGGTCGGAATCATGCGCGTGATTCGGCAGAGCGGGATTTACTGAAATTTGCGGGTGGAGAAATGGTGGCGTGGGCGCTTCGGGATGGCAAAGGCACTGAGCGGTTTTGGTCTGCCCCAGTGGTTTTACAAAACGGGCCTCATCCTGGCGCGTGCGTTTGGTGGGAGGGCAGAGGGATTTTGCCAGTCGCTGGCTCGCAAGTGAAAGCCAGCGGTAATTTCGGGTCGCTGCCGGTGAGGCGCAATCCCGGTGACTTTGATCAAGCGGCGTGGCTACGTAACCAAGGCGTAGCGGCTATTTTTCACGGCAGTTGGGTAAACGGAGAGCTGATCACGGGTAGCTGGGCGGCGCTCGGTGCGCAGTGGCGACAGGGATTTCGCAACGCGGTGACCGAGGGGCTGGCCGACGACTCTGAACCCGCCACCGTGATCCGGGCGGTGGTTATTGGCGAACAACCGGCAGATGCGGATGCTTTGGTGGCCGCATTTCGCAACAGCGGCACTCTCCATGCCTTCTCGGTCAGTGGTTTGCACGTGGCGATGGTCGGTAGCATCGGCTGGCTGTTGCTGCGTTGGCTGGGAATGTCGCGTCGCTGGGCGGTATGGATTTTACTACCCTTTATCTTTGGCTATTGTTGGCTCACCGGCAACAGTCCGCCTGCAGAACGTTCGGCGTGGATGGCGGCGGTGTTTCTTGGGGCCTTCGTTTGCCGCCGCCGCCCGGATCTGTTGAATGCGCTCGGCGCGGTGTTGTTGGCTGCGACTGTGTGGGATGGGCGTTTGTTATTTCAGCCCGGAGTGCAGCTTTCTTATGGCGTGGTGGCGGCCATTGCGCTTGGTGCAAACACGATGACGCGACTTTTTGCTGGAATGGTGCAACCTGAGCTCTATCTGCCCTTGGCTTTGATGACACGCTGGCAAAAAGCTTGGCTCAAATTTCGCAAAAGTGTTGCGCAGTCGCTCGGGGTGTCGTTGGCGGCGGGGCTCGGTTCGACGCCACTGACGGCTTTCCACTTCGGCCTAATCACTCCGATTTCAGTGTTTGCTGGAATCATATTGGTACCTTTAGTTTACATTTTGCTCAGCGCGGCCTTGCTCGCCGTCGCACTCAACCCGCTGTTGCCGATGATGACGAGGTGGGTCAATCGTGCCAACGGGGTGGTGGCCCAAGCCTGCGTGCTGACGGCGGAAGGATTTGCGGCGATTCCCGGCGGACATTTTCAGTGGCGACAAGACTCACAGCCATTTTTACTCATTTACGATTTGGAGCACGGCGCGGGGGCCGCTTGTTTTGCCGACGCCATGGGCCGCGCGGTTCTGCTGGATTGTGGCGATCGTGCCAGTTTTAAACGGCGGGTCGCTCCTTCCTTACGGCGGCTCGGAATCACCCCAGATTCGGTGATTTTGAGTCATCCTGACGGGGGGCACCTCGGTGGTGGTGCGGCGGTTTGGCAAGCATTTCCGATTCGGCAAGTGCTGTTACCGGTCGTAAATGCGCGGAGCATGA
>JAYWAR010000482.1:0-3006 GCA_043782285.1 Akkermansiaceae bacterium
TGCCTGATAGCGCATTTCCCAGTCGGTCATGCGGGAATTTCACCCAGCAACAAGTCCCATGCAAGCCCGCCGCATTGCAAGTCGTTAAATGTGTTCCGACTGCCTCAGCCGGAAGCCCTGCCCCTCACGGCTCAAGCCCGTCGCAGATAATCCGGCACTTGATTGCGTTGCGAAGCGGGCGGTACCGCCGCACTGGCGAAGGAGATCACCGCCCCGACACCCGCGGCGTGAGCACCACCCAGGCGTGGCTCAACCTCAAACTCCGGAAATCGATAACGGCCACTCAAACGCAACCAACGACTCAACCCGAAAAGCACGATCGCGGCCCCAAACAACAGCGCCGCCGGAGTCGCAAACTTAAGCGCGAGTTGCTGGAGCTGCACCCACCTCGCGGATTTAACACTTGCCGACGGCTTCGGCGCAACCGCAAGCACCGCCACCTCATTGGCACTTGCCTCCCCACCAATCATCCGCTCCATCCAATAAAGACGAATCGACATCTGAATCAAAAATTTTTCGAGTTGTTCGTCGGGCTTATTTTTTTCAAATGCGCGAGCTACCGAGCTTTCGAGAGTGCGACGCTGCTCGGCAGCGGAGATAGCGCCGAGCAACGAGGGACTGAAATAGACGAGCGAGCGCTGCGGCGCGCCGAGGTAGTAATAAACCATCACCGCCGGGCGTCCTGCCGCAAAAAATCGCTCACTCACTTCTTCCAACCGGATTTCGCTGGGGATCTCTTGATCACCCCCGATGAGGTAAACAAACAGGTCGAGCTTTGATTCGCTGGCGTGATAATTCAAAAAACTGAGCTGCTGCTTGGCCTCGGCCGCACTCAGCAAGTTTTGCGGGTCAATCAGCAAGGTTTTCGGCCGCACCCCGAAATACTCGGGCAAAAACTTTTCAACAATCGCAGTCCCCCGCTTCTCACCCTCAGCGATTTCCTCCGGCTTTGGCGGTTCAACTTGGAGCAGCCCGGCCGCAAATTCAGGCTCCTCACCGGGAACGGCCTCACCGCTCAAGAGAATCGCTCCGGCCACCCAACCGGCCGTCTCGAACGCCGCACGTTCATTCGGCCGCCAGCTCGGCAAAGGCGGCACCGACTCGCCGAAAGCACGCAGTACCAACAGCGACGCGATGCTGAGCCCCCTCCAAAACCTCATCGTTCGACCTCCCGAGCTTGCTCGCCGACGGCCGGACCGTGACCCACGCGGAGGCGGCGAAGCGGGTCACCGAGTTGTCCGGGTGGCACCAGTTTGCGCTCAAAATACCCCGGATCGCGGCGAGCTTGGCGGCTGCGTTTGCGCAAAATCTCGTCGAGGTGCTTGAGCAACCTCAAGATCCCATCGACGTAACGACCTTCAAGCCAATAGGCATGGGCGCGCGAGAGGCACTCAAACGTATCGGATTCTTCGAGAAATGGATCTAGCAGATAACCGAAAACCATTCCCGCCGCCTTCGACTCAGGATCAAGAGTGATCAAAATCCCAGCCTCATTCGGCCTTTGCTGCGGCACATCTTCAAAGGCCGAACGATTTAACAACCAAAACCCAAACTGACGAATATTGGCAAGCTCGCCAAGCGATCCGGTATAAATCGCCACAAAGATCTGTGGAAACCGCTGGCTGATTTTTGCCATCGCCGCTTCGATCCGTTGGCGTTCTTCCCGCCGGAAAATCCCGGCACTGTCGGTAAGACAACGAATCCGAACTTCCTCCGCCCCAAAACGCTGATCCGCATCTGCAAGCGTGAAACCACAATGTGGGCATGCCGCCGCCGCTCGATGGATTCGCTGGACGCAACGCGGACATTTCATGCTTTTAGAAGGTTTTCCTACCCAGAATCTCATATTTGGTCAAAGCGAATCCTCCGGCAAAACAGAATTAATCCGCTCGCTTCAAGTCTCACTTTTCTTGCTTCGCATCGTCGATTCCAATTTTGGTCAAATTTTCAAGGTTTCTAATTGCTGGATATTTGACTAAGATATTTCTGCTGGTGTTGTTTGACACGCCCTCAGCTCTGATTTTTTCCCATCCGTCTATGAAGCCACCACCGATCGACAACGTCATCACCTTCGCCCGTCCGCAGCTCAATTTTTCACCCCGGTGGTTGATCTTTGCACCACTGGCGATTTTTCTGCTGATTGGCCTCTTTTCGGCTTATTACACCGTAAGCCCCGAGTCGGAGGCGGTCGTCCAGCGTTTCGGCAAATTTCAGGAAATCGCCAAGCCTGGCCTGCACTTTAAGTTACCTTATGGCATCGACTCAGCGACGATCGTGCCGGTCCGGCGGCAGTTGAAACTCGAGTTCGGCTTCGGCACTCTCGGTGCCACCAACCCAGATCAGGCTAGCGACGAGCCTGAACTCGAACGCGATATGGTCACCGGCGATCTGAATGCCGCGCAGGTCGAGTGGATCGTCCAATACAACATCTCCTCGCCCGAAAAATACTTATTCAAAGTCCGCAAACCCGGCTCCACCCTCCGCGACCTGACCGAGAGCGTGATGTGCGAGGTCATCGGCGACCGCACCGTCGATGAAGTCCTGACGATTGGCCGTGCTGAGATCGCCTTTGAATCGCTCAAACGCCTTAAAGCCGTGCTCGTCACTCTCGACATGGGCGTCACCGCCGAGCAGATTCAGCTCAAAAATGTCCACCCGCCGGCTCCGGTTCAGCGCTCATTCGACGAGGTCAACCGCGCCCAACAAGAGCGTGAGCAGCTCATCAATGAAGCCAACGGTGATTACAACCGTGTGATTCCCAAGGCCAAGGGCTTGGCCGACCAGCGGATCTCTGGTGCGGAAGGATTTGCGATTCAGCGGATCAACGAAGCAGAAGGTGACGTCGCCCGCTTCAAGCAACTGCTGATCCAATACGACAAAGCCCCGGCGATCACCAAGCAACGCCTCTATCTGGAAACGATGAACGAGGTGCTGCCTAAACTCGGCTCAAAAATCATCATCGACGAGGACGCCAAACAATTCCTGCCGCTGATGAACCTCAAGTGA
>JAYWAR010000483.1:0-8284 GCA_043782285.1 Akkermansiaceae bacterium
TGTCTGTTCCAATGGATTACAGTAGCTGTTTTGGTGTTTTCGCTCAGTTCTTGCGGATTACCTGTCGCGTTGGCTCGCTCCGCGGGTAGCGTGGTCCAAGGGCTTGGCGGGTTAGTGGCCCCGGCGGTTGCGGCAGGAGCCGTGCTCTAGGTTTGGCGCTGGCACAGGGTCCGATTGCCATTCGCTTGCACGGTGAAATCCAACCAGATTGTCTTTGGTGGTAATAACTCGGGAAATTTATCACCCCACTCGGCGATGATCACGCCATCTTGCTCCAGCAGTTCATCCCAGCCCAAGTCGATTAATTCAGCTGCCGATTCAAGCCGATAAAAATCGAGATGAAACACCTGCAAGCGGCCATCGAGATATTCATGAACGAGCCCGAAGGTCGGACTGGTAACTTCGGCGGTAGAGCCAATACCGGCGACGAAGCCCTTGGTCCAATGAGTTTTTCCGGCTCCGAGTCCGCCGACTAGGGCAATGACCGAGCCAGGCACAGTTAGAGCGGCGGTGCCTCGTCCGAGACTCTCCATCGCTTTCGGTGATGGTGCATGTTCAAGCATGGTTTTGTGCTAAGTCTGTAAACGAAGATCGCGCCCTCAAGCTAAGTGAAGGCGCGATCTGGTTGCTGAAGGGAAGGCGCTTACTTTTTAGCCGGGATTGTAGGTGGATTGCTTGTTGCTTCAGGGGCTGCCGTCTTGAGGTTGGGTGGGACGGCTGCATTCACATCACGAGTCGTCCAGTGGATCGCGCCGACGAGGATATTTTGGTAGGTTGGGTTGGTCCAAATGTCATCGCGGTGACCCATCGCCGTGTAGAATACCCGGCCTTTACCTTCCTCACGAGCCCAAGTGGTGGGATAGGGCGCACGCTTGTAAGCATCTCCAGTCATGGCGGGAGCGTCGATAACGGTCAGGGCATGGATGTTTGGATTAAAATTTTTGAGGGAATACCACTCCTCGTTGAATGCGAAGCTGTCGCCCGCTTCCGCGAAGCCCGGGAACGCGCGGTCGATGACCTTGTTAGTTGCGACTTGTTGGGAACCGTGAGTGATGAATTCGCCACCGAGCATGCAGATATAAGCATCGGCGTCGGTATCATGGCTGAGGCTCCGAACTTGTCCATTCTGTGATTCGTTGCTGGTGTGGAAGGTATCACTGGCAGAATGTAGCCCGATGAAGCCTTTGCCACTTTTTACGTAATTGAACAATGCCTGCTTACCCGCCGGAGTGATTGGCGGCTGTTTGTCGGTTCCCGCCGTAGTCAGATCGCCGGTGGTGTAGAAAATTACGGTATCAAATCCAGCGAGGTATTCGGGTGAGAACTTCGAGCCATCTTTGGAGAATACGAATTCCCAAGAATTTTTAGCGCCGAGTTCGAGGAAGATTTTTTCGGCGAAGCTGGGTTGGCCACCATTCCACGAGATCACAGAATGCTCGAATCCGCTGGATTTTGAGAAAAATAGCAAGCGATGTGGTTTGGCTGCATGCAGTGGAACAGAAACTCCTAAAGTAATTGCGGCTATCGAAATGAATTTTTTCAACATGGCTGAGACCCTAGTCGATAGATTTGGTGGTGAAAAGCTCGAAAATGCCCGATCGGTATCATGCGAATTACTTCAAATGAAATGATATTGGCCGGCCAGTGAGAAAAAAGCTGAAGTAAGTCGTTGTTCCAAAAAAATGCAGTTTTTTAACGCGGCCTTAAATTGTTAGATCAAATACCGCGTTTTCGGCCAGCTGGGATTGCATTGCCATTTGCCAATCAAACGCCTTACGAAAATGAGATGGCATTTCAGATTCAGACTTGCACCTCGGAACTCGGCTCTATTCACTTCCCCATGGCGGAGATTTCCCTAGGACTTTCATTTGACGACGTGCTGTTGGTTCCGGCTTTGAGTTCGGTTTTACCCGGCGATGCCGATCTTTCCACCTACGTCACGGCGGAGATTGGTTTGTTTTTACCGGTGGTTTCAGCAGCGATGGACACGGTTTCCGAACACGATTTGGCGGTTGCTCTAGCGCGGGAAGGTGGCATGGGGGTAATTCACCGAGCCTGCCCGATTGATGAACAGGCGACGATGGTTTATCGAGTAAAACGCTCTGAGAATGCAATCATTCAAAAGCCCCACACGGTCCGCAAGGAAGATAGCGTGGATCATGTTCGTGCGGTCATGACAAAAAACGGCTTCTCGGGATTTCCTGTGATTGACGCCGCAGGCTGCCTCGTCGGGATGGTGACTGGCCGTGACGTTCGCTATCTGGACCGCCTTGATGCTATCGTTGCTGACGTGATGACTCCGCGCGAAAAG
Organism: Akkermansiaceae bacterium; assembly: GCA_043782285.1. GTDB lineage: Bacteria > Verrucomicrobiota > Verrucomicrobiia > Verrucomicrobiales > Akkermansiaceae > Luteolibacter. The sequence continues at coordinate 2,312 of JAYWAR010000483.1, forward strand.
CTGATCACCGCACCTGCCAATACCAGTCTCGAAGAAGCTCGGCGGATTCTCTATCAAAACCGTATCGAAAAATTACCGCTTATCGATGCGGACGGTCGCCTTGTGGGCCTGATTACGGGATCAGATATCGAAAAGCGGATTACCTTTATCAATGCCGCCAAGGACGCGAATGGTCAACTTCGCTGCGGTGCTGCCGTCGGCGTGGGGCCTGATTGTATCGATCGTGGCCGAGTTCTGATTGATGCAGGAGCCGATGCGCTGTTCATCGACGCCGCCACCGGCCACACCCGCCACGTGATGGAGGTAATCGGTAAGCTTCGAGCACTTTCCAATGTGCCAGTCGTCGCTGGCAATGTGGTTACCGAGCAAGGTGCGCGTGATTTGGTTGCCGCAGGAGCTAGTGCGGTTAAAGTTGGCGTAGGTCCGGGCTCGATTTGCACCACTCGCGTTATTTCTGGGGTTGGCATGCCGCAGTTCACGGCTATTCAGAATGTCGCGGGCGTCTGCCGCGAGCATGGGGTGAAAGTCATCGCAGACGGCGGAATCCGTTACTCGGGTGACATCGTGAAGGCGCTAGCTGCCGGTGCTGACCTCGTCATGCTCGGCTCGTTGCTCGCCGGAACTCGTGAAAGTCCTGGCCAAACGGTGCAGTCCCAAGGGCGGCGTTTCAAAACGTATCGCGGGATGGGCTCCATCGGCGCGATGCAAAAAGGTGCGGGTGACCGTTATGGTCAAAATAGCTCGGGCAAGCTAGTGGCGGAAGGGGTCGAAGGCCGTGTGCCCTATAAAGGTCCGCTGTCCGATGTCATTTTTCAACTCATGGGCGGACTTAAGTCTGGCATGGGCTACATCGGCGCTTCAAATCTAACTGAATTGCGCGAACGCGCTAATTTTGTTCGTGTCACTGCTGGCGGTCTGCGTGAAAGCCATGTCCATGACATCGTCATGACTGAGGAACCCACTAATTATCAGCCGCTTAGTTAAAATATCAATCCTCAGCGCGAAATTCTGAACCAAGAGTGAAGAATTTCTCTCGCTTCAGGGCCAGCCGCCCTGGTCGTTTCAAATTTAAGATTTAGAGTTTTTTCCCATGCACGATTCTCAACACGTCGCCGTTCTCGATTTCGGTTCACAATACACCCAGCTGATTGTTCGCCGTGTGCGCGAGCTCGGATTTTTTGCCAAGCTTTACGCGATTGAGGATTTTCCGAACATCGGTCAGCCGGCTGCGATCATCCTCTCAGGTGGCCCGAAAAGCACCAGCGAGCCCGATGCGCCGGACCTCGATTTTGAAGCTCTTCTCGCCTTTAAGGTTCCGGTGCTGGGTGTCTGTTATGGCATGCAATTGTTGAATCTTAAATTTGGTGGTAGCGTTGAGGCCAGTGACCGCCGCGAATACGGACCGGCCAGCTTATTTCCTTCCGCGTGCAGCGGGCTTTACGCCGGGGTCTCCGCCTCATCGCAGGTTTGGATGAGCCACTCGGATACGGTTAAAATCATCCCCGAAGGCGCGAGAGTCATCGCTTCAAACCAACATGGTACCCCGGTGTCGTTGCAATGGAATGAGCGTTTCTTTGGCATCCAGTTCCACCCAGAAGTGACACACAGTCATGAGGGTTTGCAGATTCTGAAAAATTTTCTCAACCACTCTGAAAACATACTACCCTTCCATATCGATGATTTTAAACGTGAAATCATTGAAAGTATCCGCGCTGTAGTTGGTGACAAACAGGTCGTCTGCGGGGTTTCCGGTGGGGTTGATAGTACGGTGCTTGCGGTGTTACTTCACGAAGCGGGTGCCAAGGTGCGGGCGATTTTCGTCGATCACGGACTGATGCGACAAGACGAAGGCATCGAGGTTCGCAAAAATTTTGCCCGTTTGGGCGTGCCGATTGAAACTGTCGATTGTGCGGAGCGCTTCCTTAGCGCGCTCGACGGCGTTGACGATCCCGAGAAAAAGCGGGTCATCATTGGTAATCTCTTCATCGATGTTTTCTGGGATTCTGTGGGTAATGCGGAAATGCTGGCCCAAGGTACGCTCTATCCCGACGTGATCGAGAGTGCGTCTAATTCCAAGTCCAAAGCTTCTAAAATCAAGACTCACCACAACCGGGTTGATCGAATTCTCGAACTTCAAGCCCAAGGCAAAGTTTTGGAGCCACTTGCGGAGCTTTTCAAAGATGAAGTCCGCGAACTCGGCACGGCACTTGGTATTCCTCAAGACATCCTTCAGCGCCACCCGTTCCCCGGTCCCGGCCTTGCGGTGCGCTGCCCGGGAGTTGTGACTGAAGAGCGGCTCCGGATCATCCGTGAGTGCGATGCGATTTTTATCGGTAAACTCAGGGAGCACGGCTGGTACGACAAAGTTTGGCAAGCCTACGCCGGGTTGATTCCCGTCAAAACGGTGGGGGTCAAAGGTGACGAGCGCAGCTATGAGTGGGCCATCACTCTTCGCGCGGTGGTCTCGGAGGATGCAATGACCGCAGATTGGGTCGAATTACCGCCGATTTTACTGCGCGAGACCAGTCACCGGATTCTGAATGAGGTCAAAGGTATTAACCGAGTGCTCTACGACATCTCGACTAAGCCGCCGGCCAGCATTGAGTGGGAATAAGAAAAGTTTCAGCTTGCCTCAGGCGGGTGTATTCTTCAGCAAGCCAAACCACTTAATCATTAATTGCCCTTTTTTCGAAGGGCGACTCCATAATTTTGATCAATCTAATCGATTGCGGTGCAGAAACGATGGCTTGATGAAGAACTAATGCTGGATGATGGAGTTGATGAAGTCGCTGGTTTTCAATTCCAGCAAGTATTGGATTTGAAACGGCAACACCACCTTGTCCCTGAAAAAAGATTTTCAAGGTTTTTGGAGAATGGGACATGCCCGTGCCAAGCGCTTTCAAAACGGCTTCTTTGGCGGTCCAAATTTGCAGTAAATGGTCAGCACGTGAGCGTTTATCAAGCGGTAAACTAATCATTTCCTCAGGGTGACAAAAGCTGGTTTCACATTCCAGCAAATCGGGTGCTCGATCTAGGGCTTCGAGATCGACGCCGATTGGACCGTCAATATTCAAGGCGACGATTGCGAGATTGTTGCTATGGGACAGATTGAAGTTGAGCGAGTGGTAAGGCGCTGCCAACTCCGGTTTACCATATTCAGAAAAGAGCAGAGGGACCTCTCGCGGTTTACAATCAATCGCTTGACTGAGGATTTTCCGGAGATTTGCACGGCAGGCCATCCAGTGATAGGCGTCTACTTGAAATCGAAAACAAGCGGCTTGAGCTTGTTCCTTCGCCGTGAGACCAATCCATGCTGCTTCCCGAAAAATGATCTCAGGAAAAATAAGGTGAATTATGACTTGTCCTGAGGTCATTTTGGGCAAGTTGGCTAGTGCTAGTGGCTGTCCGGCTGGAATTTGATACGATAAAATAGATTCTTCACAGATTCTTGAGTGGATGGATTTGGAAAACTATGAAATTCCATCAAATCTTCTGTCATGGCATAAATCTCGCTAACGTAATTCCATGTTTTGAGGTCATTCGATTTTTCGAGAATATAAATCCCCGGCTGTTTTGCTGTCATGCTCAGGCTGAAGCTGTCGGGTGTGCCAGTAAGTGATGGAGGACCTAGGCTTGCGGGCTGGGAGACAATCCAAGGTCGAGTCGCTGGTGAAATTGGCTGGTTATGGTTGGCGGTTGCAGTTGGCGCAAAAGCCCCCAAGATAGGTGTAGAGGTGAAGATTTGTACGTGGTCGAGCAGAAGATCAATACTGTTGGTAGCCGTGGATTGATCCTGAAAAGTTAAGGTTGCTGAAGTGCTGTCTGCGGTGAACGTAAAATTCTGAGGGAACCAACGATTAATTGCACCACCGACGCCAGTGAGGGTGATCGTTTGGCTGAGGAGGTTGCTGAAGCCTGTTACGGTAGCTCGTAGGATTTGTGAGTTGGTGTTGCGAGCTAAGACTCCAGCATCAAAGGCAAGGATATAGGTTTGTCCTACGGTGGTGGCGAATGACTGGCTGATCACGCCGTTGGGGGGGCGATCATAGCTGTTATATGCCAGTAATTTTGCACCGTCGTTCGCGGCCCAAGGTGCTGAGGATTGAATGAATAGATTTCCGGTCGCCGTCCATCCACTGAAGCCTGCTTCGAAACTGCCATTGATTAAAAGTATTGGGGGAATCGCATGAATATTGATCATGACTGTCACGACGTTTGAAACCAAGTTGCCGTCGGAGGCATGATAAGTGAATGAATCGATACCGCTGTAACCGGCGCTTGGGGTATATCTAAAGCTACCGTTCGGATTTAAGATCACACTACCATGGCTGCTGGCGGTATTAATTTCTGCGGTAAGTGGATCGAATTGGGCGTCGCTGTCGTTGCTGAGAACCCCGGTGCCGATAATCTCCAGAGAGCTGTCTTGGGTGGTTGAATAAATGTCGGGTAGGGCAATCGGCGCAGTATTAGGGCCGATAATTTTTTCAGTGACACTGACCTTATCAAGTAATAGGTCGAGGCTATTGGTCGCTGTCGATTTATCCATGAAAGTCAGAGTTGCGGAACTGCTATCTGCGACAAAACTAAATTTTTGGGGATACCAATGATTGATACCATCATCTAAGCCGGCAAGGGTGATGGTTTGGGTGAGCCGATTGGTGGTGCTGGTGACGGTCACCTGCATTATTTGTGAATTAGTATTAAAGGCTAAGATTCCTGCATCGAACGCGAGGGTGTAGGTTTGTCCTGCGGTGGTGGCGAAGGACTGAGAAATGATGCCATTGGGTGTTTTTTGATAGCTATTGAATGCAACCAGTCGAGAGCCATCGCTGGCGGCCCAGGGTGCGGCGGATTGAATGAATAGGTTTCCACTGGTCTTCCAGCCTGTGAAGCCGGATTCGAAGCTACCACTGATTAGTGCCCCTGCAATTTGGGGGGTAATACGAAGGGTTACAGTCGCGTTGTTCGAATCTAAATTGCCGTCGTTGGCATGATAGGTGAACGAATCTGTTCCGGTATAGTCAGTGGTAGGTGTGTAGCTGAAACCGCCGTTCGGTTTCAAGTTGATGCTGCCATGAATCGGTGAGGAATTGAGGGTTGCAGTTAGCGGGTTGAATTCTTGATCGGTGTCATTGTTGAGAACGCCAAAGGCAGGAATGACGAGTGGTGTGTTTTGATAGGTTGAATAAGAATCTGCTTTGGCTTGCGGTGCGGTATTGGTTGCTGCAACGATTCCTGAGGTCGCGTTGATTTCACGGCTAGCGTTGGATGGATTTCCCGAGAGATCGAGTGCTGTGATGAGGTAGTTGTAAGTTGTTCCAACTACGGTGGAGGTATCGAGATAACGAATATCGGTCGCGGGTAGCACGGCAATTAAGTGGGCGGTGTCAATTGGAAACCCGGTGTTGGTGGCGCGGTAAATATGATAAGAGGCGAGGTCGGCGGCAGAGACTGGATTCCACGACAACGTGATGGGGGGATCGAGATTGGATTGTGAAGAGAATCCTGTGGGGGTAGGTGGCGGAGTGGTATCGCCGTCGCCAGTTCGATCGATACGAAGAGCGATGTCTTCTTGGTAACTTACCGGTGCGAGAGTGCGGATGCCACCCCCATGGTTGAAAGTTTCAGTACTCAACTCGACCATGTCGACGGGACGCGTCCAAACTGCACGCCAAGTTCCGGGATCAAGTAGCACGACCGGAGCGATGCTGTGGTTTGAACTGTCGATTAGATTGTATTCGAGCTGGAAGGTTCCGCGGGTTTGAGCGTGGTGAAAATAAGCGACGTATTGTTGACCGGGATTTGCCATAGCTTGTAAGCTAGCTCCAGTGGGAATGCCAGCAGTGACCCATGAAAGATTGCGGCGCAAGGCGACAAAATGAAGATTCTCAATATAAGTGGCGATGTCGCGTACTGCCTTGCGGGTGGCATTTCCTTGTGCATTATCCCCGGAGATATTTCCTTGGGTATAGA
>JAYWAR010000484.1:0-8246 GCA_043782285.1 Akkermansiaceae bacterium
GAACACGACGTGGGGGTGATGCGGGTGGTATTCTCAGTGATGATGCCGTGTTTCATCCTCGATAAAATTTTGGGAAGCGCGGCCTTACGCAGCGGCTCAGGGGTGCTGTGGGCGATTTCTCTCGGTTTTGGGCTGATTGTCACTGGAATCTTGATTGGACTGATGGTCGGTCGGCTGATCGGTTTGGAGCGCGGAACCGGAATGCGAACTTTTGCTTTGAGCGCAGGTTGCCAAAATTTCGGTTATACTGCCGCCCCCGTAGTGGAAATTTTGTGGGGAAGCAGCGCGCTGGCCATGTTGTTCGTGCATAACATCGGAGTGGAGACGGCTTTGTGGTCGGTGGGAGTGATGATAATGAGCGGTGAACGCGGATTTTCATGGCGACGGCTGGTAAACGGCCCAGTGATCGCGGTCAGCATCGGCCTAAGTTTGGTCGCACTCGGTGTCGACGATCAAGTAACGGGTGCCGCGCGCAAGGCGATCTCGATGATCGGCAGCGGCGCGTTTCCCCTCGCGATTTTGATCACCGGCTGCTCGATGAGCGATCTGATTGGCAGCGAGCGGCCGAGTGCCAAGGTCATTGCTGGGGCGGTACTGGTTCGCCTGGTATTGGCTCCACTGGCGATCTTATGTGCCGCAAAATTTTTACCCATACCCGTGGAGCTCAAGCAAGTGTTGGTGGTGCAGGCGGCGATGCCTGCGGGGATGACTGCCATTTTGCTGGCGCGAATGTATGGTGGCCGCCCCGCCATCGCGGTGCAGGTCGTAATCGCGACGACGCTCTTCAGTTTATTGAGCTTACCGTGGATCATCACCTGGGGTTGCCAATGGATCGGACTAAAACCTAGCTTGCCATAAACGGGTGGCCCATCTTTGAATGAATCGTATGAAAACCAGCTGCGAATTATTTTGCCTCAAGAGTCGAGGGAAAGGGACCACCGAGATCACTGATGCCGTGGCGGCGGTGGTCTCACGCAGCAAGGTTCAAAATGGCACCGTCACGGTTTTCGTGCGCCACACCAGTGCCAGCCTGGTAATTATGGAAAACGCGGACCCAAGCGCCCGCCGCGACCTCGAGATGTTTTTCGATAAGTTGGTGCCTGAAAATACCCCTTGGTTTCTTCACACCTCCGAAGGACCCGACGACATGCCGAGCCACATTCGCATGGCACTGACCCGAACCAGCGAGGTGGTCCCGATCCTCGACGGACGCATGGCCTTGGGAACCTGGCAGGGTATTTTTCTGTTCGAACACCGCCGCACTCCGCACCAACGAGAAATCGCCGTCAGCGTGCTGGGCGAATAAGTTGAAATTAGCCGAATCACGGACCACTCTCTCTCCCGATCAATGCACGACCTTGCCGAAACTCTCATTGCCCTCGCACTCGCCGAAGATATCGGCGCGGGTGACGTCACCTCCCGCTATTTCATTCCTGACCAACGCCGGGCCTGCGCTTTCGTCGCCGTGCGCAAGGATGGTGTCGTTTCCGGCGTCGAGCTGGCGGCACGAGTTTTTAGCGCCGTCGATCCCGAGCTGGATGTCCAAGTCTTGATCACCGATGGCAGCTGCGTGGCCGCGAGGGCCCTGCTGATTCGGGTGGAAGGCTCCGCACGCTCGATCCTGACGGCCGAACGCACCGCCCTCAATTTCCTCCAACACCTCAGCGGCGTCGCGACCCTGACCGCTCAGTATGTGAAACAAATCCAAGGGACACGTGCCCGGATTCTCGACACCCGCAAAACCACTCCCGGCTATCGCTTATTGGAAAAAAAAGCGGTGCTCGACGGCGGCGGTAGCAATCACCGCTTCGGCCTCTACGACCGAGCAATGGTCAAAGATAACCACCTCGTGGCGGAAGGAGGTACAGAAGCAGTCCAAGCTGCCATCCACCAACTCAAAGCCGAAAAACCCGGCGTCGAAGTCCAGCTTGAGGCCGACCAACTCGAACAAGTGCAAGCCTTTCTCGGGCTTGAGGGGGTGGATTACATCTTGCTCGATAACATGAGCCTCGGCCAACTCCGCCAAGCTGTCGCCCTCCGCGGCTCAAGCGGCAAACCCAAGCTGGAGGCCAGTGGCGGCATCACTTTGGCGACCTTACGTAAAATCGCCGAGACCGGCGTCGATTTCATTTCCGTCGGTGCGCTTACCCACTCCGCCCCAGCACTCGACGTCGGCCTCGATTTTGAAATCCTGTAGTTCTCAATGCCTGCTGAAAATTTCACCGCTGCCGCCGCGAGTTTTGCCGATCCCTATCGGCTCTTAGTGCGCGAGTCGGTCACATCCACCAACGACGAAATCCGGCGACTGGCCCAAGCAGGTGCGGCGGACGGGCTGATCGTCCTTGCCGAGCACCAAACCGCAGGCCGCGGCCGACGCGGAGCCGCCTGGTTTTCCCAAAGCGGAGAATCTCTCGCATTTTCTATTTTGCTGCGTCCGCAAGAGCCGCCAGCGCTGTGGCCAAGATTAGCGCTTGCCGCGGGGCTAGCCGTGGCCGAAGCAGTCGAGACTTTCGCTCCTCAGGTGGGCATCAAATGGCCGAATGACATCTGGCTTGGGCAGCGCAAGGTGGCCGGCATTTTGGTCGAAGCCGACGCTGATTTCGCGGTGGTCGGAATTGGGCTTAATCTCAATACCATCGATTTTCCTCCGGCAGTGGCTGAAATTGCGAGCTCCTTGAGACTCGAAACCGGGCAATTCTTCTGCCCCGCCGAAGTGCTCAGCGCCATCATTGCCAAATTCGCTAGGCGCCGGCAGCAACTTGAAAAGGATTTCGACGATTTGATGGCAGCGGTGCGCTTGCGTTGCGTCCTGACCGGCAAACGAGTGACTTTAACCAGCGCAAACGGACCACGCCGCGGGATCGTCGAAGGCCTCGCAGCTGGCGGCGAGTTGCTACTCCGCACCGAGCACGGCCTTGAGCGGCTGATTCAAGCCGACGAGGTGCGCTTGTGTTCGGCCTAAAATCCCAGATTTCATTTCCCCCCAAGTTCCCCTAGACTGCACTCATGAACGCAAGTTTTGCCATTCTTTTAGCGGCATTTTGTGCCTTGGGCTTTTCCGCCTGCGCCTCGTCCTTCCCCAAAAAAACCAAAGCCACTGATCCAGAACCTCCGCGGGTGGAACGCGCCAAACTGGTCGGACGAATCGCCTCCATTCCTGCCGACAAACGCTTCGTTTTGATTCAAAGTTACGGCAAGTGGAACCTCGGAAGCGGCCAAATTCTCACAACCCACGGCCCCGATGAGCGATCCGCCAATCTAAGGACCACCGGCGAATCACTCGGCGAATTCGCTGCCGCCGACCTCCAATCCGGCCTCGTCGAAATCGGCGATGCCGTCTATTCCCAGCCCCTCATCAAACCCACACCTGCGCCTGCAAGTGCCGAGAGCCTACCGACTGCCGAAACTCGTATTTTAAAAAATAATTAACATTTCTGGAATTGTTTGCTTTTAAAAACTTCTATTTTCACCCATTTTTAAAAAGTCCTGTCAAAAAACCTCAGGCACAGCTGTAAATCTTAAATTTTAAAGTTGATTACTATTCGTGAAAACGAGTAGCTTATTAATTGCAATGGCTGTGCCCCCTTACGTGTCTTAAAATATGCACCCCACAACCAGCCATAATGAAAACCATGACCGCCCCCGGCGCGTCGGTGAAAGCCGACGCTGATCGTCTTGCTGACTTCGTTCTATTTACCCAGCGAAGTTGCATCCTAAACTTATCCACTGAACTCAACAAAGGAAACGTCTCATTTCCGCAGTTCTTCCTCCTCACCTATCTTTCTAGTGAAGAATATCTTACGATGTCCGACATTGCAAAAAAGATGGGCCACTCGACCGCCGCAGCCACCGGCTTAGTCGATCGTTTGGAGAAGCTGTCGTATGTTGAGCGCGTCCACGCCGCTGAAGATCGCCGTAAAATTATGGTCCGCATTACCGTCAAAGGAGTCGAACTCGTTTCGAAGATGCGTACCGAAATTGCCAACGATCTGGTCGGGATTCTCGCAGATATGGATGAAGACCAAGCAGAAACTGTCGAACACACCAAGCGCGCGATCAACAAGACCGCGAGATTGCGAAATCAATAGTTGCCCGCTCTTAATAAACCCGCTTGGCGAATCCTCTGCGCCTCCGTTACTGTTCCCGAGTGACGGAGGCGTTTGCTTTTTTAGATCCCTTGAATTTGCTCCCCGGGGTTCGCGCCGGGTGGGTCGAACGGATTCCCGGTTTAGCCATTCGCGGCGACCGAGATCAAGCCATGAATTCGCTGCGGCCGCATCATCAACAGGCCGTCATCGGCTTTGGCGGTCCCAGCGCCGAATGCTGGCGCGCGCAGCAAATACACGGAACCGCAGTCGCACGAGTCCCGGGCGCACCTCAAATCACAGCCGCCGATGGTTTGCCAATTGTGCCAGAGGTTGATGGGCTGGTGACTTGCAAACCGGGGGTAGTACTCGCCATCTACGCTGCCGACTGCGGCGTTATCTGGCTTGCCGACCGTCAAACCGGGGCGATCGGGCTGCTCCACTCTGGCAAAAAAGGCACCGCGGGAAATATCCTACAAACGGCCCTCGACCTGATGGCCGCAGAATGGGGTAGCCAGCCCCAAGATATTACCGCCGTCCTCAGCCCCTGCATTCGGCCGCCGGACTACGATCTCGATTTCGCCTCAGAAATCGCCACTCAAGCTCAACGTGCGGGACTCGCCCGTTTTCATGACTGCGGCTTAAATACCGCAGCAGATTTGAAAAGATTTTACAGTTACCGCCGAGAACAAGGCCGCACCGGGCGGATGCTGGCGCTGCTGGTCCGTGATTTCCTACCATGAAGACCTTGACTCTACAAGCTCCCGCCAAGCTAAATCTGTCGTTGCGGGTGCTTGCCAAACGCGCTGACGGATTTCACGAAATCGAGACCTTAATGGTCAAACTCCCGGCCTTGGCCGACGAGCTGACCTTCCACCCCGCCAACGATTTTTCTTTCCGTTGCGACGATCCCAGCCTGCCTACCGACGCACAAAACCTAGTGGTCAGAGCAGTTCGCGCTTATCAAGACGCCGCCGGAGTTGACTGCCGCTGCGCAATCTCGCTGCGCAAAGCAATTCCCCACGGTGCGGGTCTCGGTGGCGGCAGCAGTGATGCCGCCACCACCTTACTGGGCTTGAACTACTTTCATCATCAACCACTTAGCATCGCCGATCTTCAACAACTCGCCTCCGACTTGGGCTCCGATGTGCCCTTTTTCCTCAGTCAAGGTGCCGCGCTCTGCACCGGTCGCGGCGAAAAAATCACGATTGTCCCCTCTCCACCGGCACTCTCAGTGCTACTCCTCAAGCCCACATTCCCAGTCCCCACTGCGGACGCTTACCGCCGCTGGCAAGGCTCGTTGAGACTTCCCGGAATTTGCGATACCGAACAAGTGCTTGCAGGAATTTCGCTGGTCAACGACCTCGAACGACCCGTTTTTGAAAAACACCGTTTCCTCGCCGAACTCAAACAATGGCTGCTGGAACGCCGCGAAACCGCCGCCGCTTTAATGAGTGGCTCCGGCTCGACCGTTTTCGCCATTTTGCACGATCCCGCCAGCGCCATCGCCCTCGCCACCGCCGCCCGCTACGAACTCGACCCCGGTTTGTGGTCTTGGTCCGGCTCCACCGAGTCATAAGCCCGACTTACTCACCGCCACCAAAAGTCCCTCTCTCATCGCTCGTCAGCCACAAAATCTCGCAACCCGACCACAGAAACTTGTTTCAGCGACGCGCTTTTCGAACACCCCGTTTGACAAGCCGTCTAGGCTTCACCTAGATTGCCGCCCCGGCGCCGAAGTCGGTCCCATTTATTATGAACATTGTTGTCGAGAAGCAGCCAAAGTGCGTCGCCACCCTGCGTGTTGAAATCCCAGCGAGCCAAGTCAACGAGGAGCGCGATCAAATCGCCAAAGGCTATGCCAGCAAAGCTCGCGTTCCCGGCTTCCGCCCCGGCAAAGCACCGCGTGCTGTCGTCGAAAAACGCTTCCAAAAGGAAATCGCCGAAGAACTCAACAAAGCCTTGGTGAACGAAGCCTACGACCAAGCGCTGAAACAAGAATCACTCCATGTGCTCGATTTCGGCATGCCTGAGGAAATGACCACCCAAGCAGATGGTAGCCTCACCTTCTTCTCAAAACTGATCCTCGCCCCTGAAGTGACTTTGCCGGAATACAAAGGCGTGAGCGTCACCGTCCCGCAACTCGCGGTTCCCGATGAAGAAATTGAAGCCCAACTGCTTGCGCTTCAAGAGCGTTTTGCCGATTTCAACGCCATCGAAGGCCGCCCCGCAGCGATGGCCGACTTCGCGGTGCTCGACTACTCCTCGACCGTCGAAGGCAAGCCCACCGAAGAATTTCTCGGCAAACCCGCCGGTTACCTCGCCAGCCGTGAAGGCTTTTGGGTCCGCCTTGATGAAAAAGCCTTCCTGCCCGGCTTCGCCGCCCAACTCGTCGGCATGAACGTCGAGGAATCCCGCGAAATCTCCGTCACCCTGCCGGACGATTTTCAAATTCCTGAGCTCGCCAATCAGGTGATGGTCTTTCAAACCACCATCAAGGAACTCAAAGAAGCCATCCTTCCGGCGCTGGATGACGAAATGGCCAATCGCCTCGCCCCCGGCAAAACAATCGCAGAAATCACCGAAATCATCCGCGAGAACATGGCTGGCGAACGCGAGCGCAAAATCGCAGATTTGAAAGTGAACCAAATTGTCGCTCACTTTAATGCTCAAGTCGATTTCGAGCTGCCTGAACAACTCGTCCACCAAGAAACTCAAAGCCAAGCCGACGCGATGGTCAAACAAGGGGTCAAATCCGGGATGAGCGAACACGAAATCGAATCGCAACAAACCGAAATTTTCGCCACCGCCGGCGATCAAGCGGTCTCGAATCTTCGCACCAATTTCATCCTTCAGGAAATTGCCCGAATCGAAAAAATCACCGTGAGTGACAACGAGCTGATCAACCACCTCGCTCAAATCGCCAACTCCCGCAAAATCGCCCCCAAGAAATTCATCAAGGACATGCAACGCGCCGGTCGGATTCAAAGCATCCGCAGCTCAATGGCCATCGGTAAGACCATTGACTTCGTGGTCGAGCACGCGAATGTAGTTGAATCCAACACCACCCTTATCGATGCTTAATTTTCAATCTCCGACCATGAGCTCCCCCACCCCACCGAAAAACTACTACGTCCCTGTGGTCGTAGAATCCGATGGCCGTGGTGAGCGTTCGTTCGACATCTATTCGCGCCTGCTCAAGGACCGGATCATTTTCATCGGCGTGCCGATTGATGATTTCGTGGCAAACTCGGTGATCGCCCAGTTGCTGTTCTTGCAAATGCAGGACCCGAAGAAGGACATCCATATTTACATCAATTCTCCGGGCGGCTCGGTCACCGCCGGACTCGCAATGTACGACACCATGCAGTTCCTCACCTGCGATGTGAACACTTACTGCATCGGCATCGCCGCCTCCATGGGCTCAGTCCTTCTCACCGCAGGAACCAAAGGCAAACGTTTCTGTTTGCCAAACTCCCACGTCATGATCCACCAAGTTTCCGGCGGAGCTCAAGGAACCGCCTCAGACGTTGAGCGCACCATCGGCTTCATGTTCAACCTCAAAAAACGTCTCAATGGAATTCTCGCCCATCACACCGGCAAGTCGATTGAGCAGGTTGAAAATGACTCGGACCGTGATAACTACATGACCGCCGAGCAGGCCGTCGCTTACGGTTTGGTTGATAAAGTCCTTGAAAGCCGCAAACAGCTGCCCGAAGTCGTGACGGCTGCGATTGAAGAGAAAAAGCCTGCCAGCGATCTGCCCACTTCTTAATTCCTTACCCAAATTTACACCCATGGCCCGTGCATCTAACCTTACAATGTGCTCTTTTTGCGGAAAGAGTCATTCGGAAGTCAAAAAACTGATCGCCGGTCCCGGTGTTTATATCTGCAACGAGTGCATTGAGGTCTGCTCCAACATCCTCGAAAAAGAGCTTGGCGGCCCGACATCAGCAAAAGGTAAAGCCCCGGCAGACAAACCGGGCTTCAAGATCCCATCCCCAGCATCGATTCTCGCGAAACTCAACGAGCACGTCATCGGTCAAGAAAATGCCAAGAAGGTGCTCTCTGTGGCGGTTTATAATCACTACCAGCGCCTACGCCAAGATCAGGCCAAGGTAAGTGACGAGTTCAAGGATGTGGAAATCGAAAAATCCAACA
>JAYWAR010000485.1:0-2967 GCA_043782285.1 Akkermansiaceae bacterium
TACCTAGCAGGAAATTTTTTCAACGACTGGATGGATCGTAGCTGGGACAAAAAACACCGTCCTGAACGCGCATTGTCACGCGGATTGTTTCCACCCTCACTCTACGCCGGACTGGCGCTAGCGCTCGGATTGTCGGGTGTCGGTTTCGCCGCATGGGTCAGTACCGCCAGCGCGGCAGTTGCCACAATTCTCATTGCCAGCATTTGCATTTACACGGTCTGGCACAAGCGAAGCGCTTGGGCAGTCATTCCCATGGGGATTTGCCGCGCCTTATTGCCAGTGATGGGATGTATGGCATTTGAGCCAAGTTTGCAGCGCATCCTGCCAGTGGCAACTGGACTTTTTTGCTACATCATGGGTCTATCTCTCAGTGCCAGATACGAGTCGATGGACGAACCACCGCTGCGGGTGGCGTTGGTCGCACGGGGACTTCTGCTGGCCACGGCAATCCTAATGGCTCTCCAACATCCAGGATTTGATCGCAATCCGCTGCTAGGTTTTGTCGGGACTATACCTTATTTGATTTGGACAGGCGGATGTCTGAAATTCAAACGGAGACCAATTTCCGCGCTGGTTTCAGGATTACTCGCGGGAATTCCGTGGGTGGACGGGATCGTGCTATTACCGATTTACCTTTCTCTGGCCGGAAGCGGCGCGGGCAGAACTGGCTTCGCCATCGCCTGTTTGGCGATCCCTTCTCTCGCCTTTATTTCGGCGTTGCTTTTACAAAGACTCGCACCGGCCACTTGATCGGGACTTGCGGCAGAGCTTTTCCCGCGCTCCACTCTCCCCAACATGAGTATCGCAGATAAACAACAAGTCCTTTTGGAGGAACTCGCCCTTTTTCAAGATTGGACAGAACGTTATGAATACGTCATCGGTCTTGGCAAAAAACTCGCGCCGATGGCCGAAACTTCTAAAACCCCAGATCACCTGATTAAAGGTTGTCAATCCCAGGTCTGGATTGATGCAACTTACAACGAGGGCAAAGTTTGTTTTTCCGCAGATTCAGACTCGCTGATCACCAAAGGCATGATCGCACTTTTCGTGCGGGTGCTTGGCGACGAAACCGCCGACAATATCTTGACCGCCGATATGAGTTTTATTGACCGGACTGGACTTAAGGAACATCTCGCACCAACCCGAGCCAACGCCTTGACACTCATGGCAAATCAAATCAAAAAACATGCACTCGAATTTGCTTCCCGTCCATGATCGCTTCCATTCTTGAATTCAATTGGTTGGTTGACCCTCAAGCTTGGGGCGCACTATTTACTCTCACGCTGTTAGAAATTGTACTAGGTATTGATAATATCGTGTTTATTTCTATTTTGGTAGATCGTCTACCCACAGAACAACGCAAGCAAGGCCGCTTACTGGGTTTGGGACTGGCGATGTTCGCCCGGATGTTATTGCTGCTGTCGATCACTTGGATCATGAGTATGCAAAATGCACTTTTCCAAATTCCGGTGCATCCAACTCTTTGGGATATGATGCCGAAGGCTGCGGAACATGCGGGTCAGCTCGGAATTTCGGTCAAAGACCTCATTCTGTTAGTCGGAGGCCTATTCCTCATCTGGAAATCGACTAAAGAAATCCATCACAGTCTGGAAGGCCAAGAACAAGCCGTGGCTTCCGGCAAAACAGCAGCTAGTTTCGGGGCCGTGTTGTTACAAATCGCGATGATCGACATCATTTTTTCGCTGGACTCAGTAATCACTGCCGTGGGGATGGTCAATGACCCGACGCGAGTTTCACTGATGATGGTGGCGGTGATGATTTCGATTGGCGTGATGATGCTTGCTTCCGGAGCAATCAGCAGTTTCGTTTCGCGTCATCCGTCCGTAAAAATGCTGGCTCTATCTTTTCTAATTATGATCGGCACAGCATTGATTGCAGAAGCGCTTCACCTCCATGTCCCCAAAGGTTATATTTATTTTTCAATGGTGTTTTCACTGGGGGTAGAATTGCTAAATCTAAGGGTGCGCTCGAAAACTCATTCACGGGCAACTGAAAAACTTTGAATTGTTTACTCACCACAATTGAGTAAGCGTCACGCTTCAGCCCGAGAAACCTTCGGGCCAAATACTCACTGAGGATCAATCCCAAATAACAAGCTCCAACCTAACGGTGGGCGACAGCCGAATTTTGCAATCATGTTTAAAATTTCAGGGGATTTATTTTAAACTATTTGCTTTGCGAATGGCTTCAAATTCGGGCTTGTAAATGTTAAATTCAATTCGGTTGAAAGCCGCCATGTTAAACCTCGCAGTCCCGAAATGTTGACTGTAGCCGGTGAGCAGACCCTCATTCACTTCATCGAGACGAAAAACCATGAATGAACCGTCAGGAAACCAGCCTCGAATATCGCCGTTTTCACGCTTGCAACGTTCAAATTCGGCGGGTTTCAAGGCGACAGTACGAAGAGCATTAACCTGCAATTTCACCTCACAGAACGGAGTTTTCACAGTCATCATGCCGTCGATGATCGAAAGTATTTGGCCGACGATACTGTCACCGTTGCGCAGTTCGATTCGCAAGGTCTTCGTTTTTTCTACAGGAATTTGTTCCGGTTCTTCTTGCGAGTCGAGTTCGGCCTGGTTTTCGAACTGTCGTAATCCACCGAGGTGACGAGGATCAGGAATTTGCTCCAGCTCACCATCCCACGCGCTGACTTCAATGCGTGAAATCTGCAGTGGAAATTCATTCTGAGAAATAAAATGAAGCCCTTGCCCGACCGCATTGCGATCGGCATTAGGATCCGTCCAAATATCGACGATCCTACCATCCACGTAGAGGCAAATTTTACCGGACTTCAGGCTAGTGCGGACCTCAATCCGAGCTTTTTGGTTTTCCTGAAGCATTACCGCATTCAGCGTGTGCCCCAAAAACTTCTGGGTCTTACAACTGCGAAGATAAACTGAGCGATTTTGAATCGTGATTTCATAGCCACTGTTCGGATGTTCG
>JAYWAR010000486.1:0-2961 GCA_043782285.1 Akkermansiaceae bacterium
GATAACCACGGCCGGCTACGATGGCCGCGAATATGGCCACAGCGGGCAGGGTTTCAGTTATCTGTGGGGGGCCATGGGGGTCAATATGGGCGGCCAAGCGGCGACTGCCGCCTACTTGCAGCAAGTCCGCTGGCACTTGGATCTGGTGCGGCGCAGCGATGGCTCGTTTACCTATGACGGTGCCGAGCAGTATGGCGCGGGTAAAACCGCAGATGGGACGTATCTGGGGGCTTGCGGCTACTATGATATCAATCCAACAGCCAGCTACATCCTCACCTATGCCCTGCCTTTGCAAAGAATCTACCTGACGGGTAAAAATCTCAATCCCGCCAACACGCTCGATGCGGCGAAAGTGGCCAATGCCATCGCCGCCGGGAGCTTCAATCGCGCGATGGGGGCTTACGACACCACCGACTTGATCGCGGCCTTGGCCGAATACGATCCTGTCGTTAGAAATTGTGCGGCAACGGAACTCGCCAAGCGCACCCTCACCGCCACGGAGGTGGATACCTTGATCCGTCTGGCAGACAGCAAGGGCGTCAATCAGCGGCAAGGTGCCTGCGAAGTCTTGGGGCTGTTGAAAATCCCCAGTGCCTTGCCGGTGTTAGCTCGCCGGATTTCTGATCCGGATGTGTGGGTCCGCGCCAAAGCCGCCAAGGCGCTCACCCGCTTCGGTTCAGCCGCTAGCAGTGAACTTACGCCGATGCTCAAGGCGGTAACGGTCAATGCCACCAATCCAAATGCGGTGGATTGGCGCGATCCAATCCAGATTTCCAATGGCTTTCTCACCGAGGCCTTGTTCAATAATTCGATAGCCGCCGCCACCATTGCCGCTCCCAAGGAGCTGCTCTATCCGGCGGTGAAGGTCGGCATCAAACAGCCCGACTCGCACGCTCGCTGCTACTTGAACGACTTTGTCCAAAATAACCTGACTCGGGAGGACGTCCAAGCTCTGCTCCCCGACATTTGCAGGCTGGTGGCCGTCCCCTCGGAGGCCGACACGATGTGGCACCCTTACCCTCGCGCAGCAGGCATCGGTGTCTTGGCGAAGTATCAGATCAAGGAAGGCATCGCGTTGGCGCTGAAGATGCAGGTCGTGCCTGAGGGATTTGGCTGGGGCGGTGATAAATTTATAATTCCTGGCCTTTATGCACTGGGTTCCTATGGCGATGCCGCCCGCTGGACTCTGCCCGCGCTGAAAAAGGAGCTCTCAACCAGCGATCCGAAAGGGTCCATTTACAAGGCGCTGGTCGAGACCATTGCCATCATCGAGAAATCCACTCCTGCGATGAATCGGCCCAAGGGATTAGCTCGCTGAATCCAATGCCTCTAAGGATTAGGTATTACGCTGATTTCTACGGACGGTTTGGTGCCGCACTTCGGCGAGGTGCAGGGTGACGGCATCCATGTCGGCGATAGCTAGATCATGCTCAATCCGTTGGGGTCGTGGTGGCCTACGCTGACAGCAATGGTTATTACCGGAACCGTGGTGCCGCCGAGTGGCTCGGACTAGCGCTTTTCTGGTGCTGACTCCGCAACTCTGGTGACACCAAACCGAACTATGTGGCCCGCAGTCCCAATGGCGGTGGCCAGCTTTCCATGGAGACTGGCGGATCGTTCGGGGCGGAAAGCTGGGTCCGCATCGACTCCATCGACGACTTTGATTTCATCTGGAGCAATGGCGAGGGCGGCGGGGCGGGAATTGACGCTCACTCTCGCCGTGCACACCGCTGCTCAGTTTGTCGGCTCTCCGTCACCGACGGCCACCATCGACGGCATCCGCTATAAGGTTGAAGGAACTGCGGATCTCAATTTGGATGAAGCCAGCGTGATCGAAGCTCCGATTGCCCTCGAGCCTTCCGTCACCGGCCTCCCTGATCTTGGAACCAGTGGCTGGAAATACCATACCTTCATCCTCCAGGGGGTCCAAAGGACTCCCCGGCAAGGGCTTTCTTCGCGTAAAAATCACCCAACTCTAACATTCTCTCATGCGACTTCGTTTTTTCCTGCCGCTCCTGTGCATCGCGACCGCCCATAGCGAAGTTACTTTCTCCTCGCTACTGCGCGAAATGACAGACCGCTCGGTGGTGACCCACTGGCCTACGACCGAATACTTGTCCCTGCAATCCAGCAGCTACAACCGGGCCTCCAAGACTCCCGACGATCCCAACGGTTGGTTCGCCAACTCCGACTGCAATTTTGAAATCCGCAAGGAAACCAACGAGGGCCGGATCGAGTCCGTGCTGATGGAGCATGACGGCCCCGGCGTGCTCACCCGTCTCTGGACCCCGTTTTTCTATCAGAGCCTCGGCGACCGCAAAGGCACCGATATCCGGATCTACATCGATGGCGAAAGCACGCCGCGCATTCAGGGCAGCATGATCGAGTTGCTCACCGGCAAAGGCAGCGTCAAACCGCCATTCGCACAAACCACCGTGCGTGCCGGGGTGCTCTATCTGCCGATTCCTTTTAGAAAAAGCTGCAAGGTCACACGCGGGGGCGATTCCTTCTTCTGTCTCATCAACTACCGCGCCTACGCTCCCGGGACTATCCCACGATCTCCCATGATTTCGGGATCTTGGATTTCAATGTGAACGGCACATGCGTAAAGCGCGGCTGGGATGGCTACGACCCCGCCTCCCATCCCGGCGCTCCCATCGACCTCGGAGTGCAGGCACCCGACGGCAACGTGATCCGCATGAAAGTGGAGGTGGTCGGAAAAAATCCCAAATCAACAGGCCACTACTTCGGAATCGACGCCGTGGAACTCAGAAACCCGGCGGAAACCAAATAGTGGGGCGTCGTGTGACAAGCCACAAAGTAGGCCATCAGGCGACCCAGTTTGTGAGAATTGAACCGTTGCGCGGTTTGTGAACCGAGAGATACTAACGCGCTCGTTACCTTGCCAGAATCGTTTCCTGCCGTTTGAGACCCACTAGCCAATGACTGAAATCCGTTGCC
>JAYWAR010000487.1:0-8154 GCA_043782285.1 Akkermansiaceae bacterium
GTGTTGGTTTCTCGCAAGCCGACGGTTGATTCGCAAGTCGAGTTATGGCCACCATCAGGCCACTCGGATGGCATGACTCTGCCTTGGACTTTGGTTTTAGTTGCGACATCGTGGTTATAGATTTCATAACGGATATTTCGGCGGTTTGGGCTGTAATTTACCGGGTAAGCTACCGCTTCTTGAGGGGCTTGGAGGTAGAAGGACATCCGTGGGTCGCCCATGTTATTCATGTAGGGATTCCTGAAGGAATCGATTTTATAGGCAGTCGCGGGATTGGTCGCCCTGACTGCTTGTCGGTCGCCGCTGGGAAAGTACAAGGTGCTGTCATTGCGGTGTATTCCCCCGCGGGATTGATCGACCCGCCGACCATTCCATTTCAACTGATAACCGGCACCGGAAATCCCGTATTTTTCATGTTTGAGTGTGAGTGGTGATGGGACCAAGAACGAGGAATTGCCCGCATCGAGTTTGTAGGTCACTTCACCGAAATTCACGACTCGGTATTCATTCGGATGAAGGCTCAAGTAAATCGGTGGAAGCCAATGATAGCCGCTGCTTTGAGTCAGGGATGGGGTGGCGGTGCTCATCTCTGCGAGCTTGATTTCTTCAGGATTTACGCCGATTTTGAGGGTGTAGCGGGTGTCGTGAGTGAGTTCAGCGGTGCCAGATACGGGTTGATCCGTCATGTTCCAGAGTTCGGCATAAGTTGCGACTTTGAGCACTACGTATTTCCGCCCGCCTTCGGTGAGAACATTTTCCCAACGGAATCGCATCAGAAACTCACTGACGAGTGGGTAGGCATCGATGCCCCGGTAGGTGCTACCGTCGGTGGTCGAGTCGGAGTCGGCATCGGCATAATCGAGTGCATTCGCGGCGAGGGTTTTGAGGTAATTGTCTGGAAATCCTCCTTTGCGGCGCTCGAAGTTAGGCAGTGATTGGTGGATGAAATCTGCGATCTGATCGACTGCGGCGGAGCCACCGACTGCGAGCAAGCGGTTGAGGTTAAGCTTTGGCTTGCCGGCTGCGGTGGGATGGATGCCGGGAGTGAAAGGGACGAGTGCTTGTTCCTCGTAAGCTTTGAGACCGGTGACGAGGCTTTCTTCCACAGCGCGGGTTTTGAGATCGGCGAGTTGCCCGGTGCTTAAGCGTGACAGCGGGGGAGTGATTGCGGCGGCGGCGAACAGCGAGTTAGGAGAAATGAGTAAAGAACGATTTTGGAATAGGTTTTTTGCGAGATCCCCTTGGTGGTGATTGGTCGCCTCGGGATCAATCGCGTAGAGGGCAATTTGATTTAAATCGGGCTGGTTTTCTGCTTCAGCCATCGGGTTCAATCCGGCCGCGGGAAAAGGCCATGCGCAGCGGGTGTGAATTCCTGTGCTGTTGATGGAGTTGCCGACGATGGTGGGATCGATACGACTTTGGAGATCTTCGACCCAATAAGCGTAACGGGCGATGGTCCGGTTTTGATCATCGGTGAGTGGTTGCCATGAGACGCGGACCTTGTTGTAATAGGGTAAAGTGGTGAAATCGAGATACTCCGAGGCAAGTGTTCCGACTAAGGGCTCGACTGCGGGTGCCTTGAGAATGGGGCTTTCCGGTGCTTGGTGCAGGTTACTGAATAACGGAATGTAGCGGTAAGTATAAGCACTGCCATCGGCTTGGCCACGGGCGAGAAAGAGTTGGGGCGCAGCTTGGTTGCTGGCTGTAAGAGGAGCTGCTAGGGTAGCTTGGAGAATGATAAAGTCATCGTTAGTGGCCTCGCGGGTGAAGATTTCGCGAAGCTCTTCCAGTCCGGCTGAGGCGGCGAGTTTTGCGCGTTGGTGATCGGCAAAAGAGCGGGCGGTGCGGCGCTCAATCCCAGTCATTTCTAGAATGCCCACTGCGAGAATGAGCAGCGCACTGACGACGATGAGAACGACCGGTAGAATGAAGCCATTGTTGCAGGGGGGGCGCAGAAGGACGGGATCAGTTTGCATGAGTTCCAAAGCCGAGGAGAGTGCTGTAAACTTCGAGATTTTTGTGACGTTGCGGAATTGCAGGGTCGCCTAACATTTGGCCTTCGCGGTCGTAGCCCTCCCAGTTTTGAGCGAGCTTAAGTTTTGAGGCGAGATCTCGGCGGGCGATTACCAGTTTGATTTCCAATGCCGCCGGGCCGGTCGTTGGCTGCAACGGGTCGAACGACCATGAGGTCCATTTGCCAGACGTATCTCGCGATCTCGGGCGGGCCTCGAAGGAAACTACTCCAAGGGCGACAGGTTCATCCAGGTTAGGTTGTTCGATAAAAAGTGAGGCAATTGTGCCATCGTGCAAGGCTTGGAATGTCAGCTTGCTGTCGTGGAATCCACGCATCAGGCAGCGGACATTTTTTTCCCCGATGATGAGGTCTTTGATGTAATAATTTACCGCGCAAAGATCGCCGATACAGTTTGAGTCGTTTTGTGCTTGGGCAGGTTGGAGGCAGAGAAATCCGAGGTGATCGACGGGCCAGCGTTTGGTGGAGGGTTCCATGATGTCATCTGGATGGAAATGGGCGGAGGAGAGATCCGCGGTGAGTTGGGTGATCGCGGCACGTGCTTCACGGTCGCTAACGACGCTGCTACTGAGATGCTCGTAGCTATCACTTGAGCGACTCAAGATGCTGGCTGCTAGTATCAGGATCATCGAGCCGATGGTCATTGAAAATATCAATTCGAGGAGAGTGAAGCCACGGTTTGGAAGTTGGAGCGGGCTCATGGGATTTGAGTGTAGAAATCGAGCTTTTGGCGTTTAGCGAGTGGTGCGCTGGCTGGATATTCGAGGGTGATTCGGGTGGGTAGCAGGGGCTTGGTCGAATGGGTGGTAGTGCTCAGTGTTGCGAGATAGCGTATCGGTTGACCCATGAGTTGCCTCGTTCCGAGCTGGTAAGTCGCTTTGCTGATTTTGCCGATCGGTTTGCCTGCGGGTGAAAATGCGAGTGCCCAGATATCTCCGGGTGGTGGGAAAATTTGCGCGGTTTGAGTTGGCGTAAAAAACTGAGGGTCGCCTTCGCGGGAGGCGTGGATTTCAGCCATGCAGGCAGGCACCATCCAAGTGCTGCGCGTTTCTGCGGCCGCCGAAAATTGGCTACGGCTGGATTCCGCCAAGATGCCGAAGACCAGTGGAATGGCGATGGCGAGAACGGCCATGGCGATCATCGTTTCAATCAACGATGAGCCACGAAGCGGTGGGCGGTGGCTTGCAAAAATGATCATTCGCGGATGGAGTATGGCCGTGCCGTGACGCGGCCGATTTTCAGGCAATTTTCCGCAAGCGTTTTTTGCGAGTCGCGTCGGTTCGGGTAGGGGATGCCATGGCGGTAGACACCTTCGGCCAAGCGGATCGCGATGGAGCTAGAGCCTATCGGGTAGTGGAGTCCGCCGCGTGAGTTGAAGGCGATGGCGTGCGCTTGGACGCTGAGATTTCGAGCTCCGCCATAATGAATGGTGATTGTGGGCTGATCGAGCAGATTTTCGATTTCAGCGACGGTGCCGGGCAGTAGCACGATGCCGGGGGTGAGGGTTTGCCATGGGTGGGTGAGCACGCCTTGGAGCGGCAGTTGCGGTTTTGCGGAGCTAGTCCATGTGTCCACGCAGAATAAGCCAAGTCGGCAGCGTTGGTCGGTAAAGGGTTGGGGATCGGGCTCGACAATTGCCAGCAGCACCGTGGATTTGGAGGTGATCGCACGGGTTCGAGCCTGTTCGATTAGAGCAAGAAGCCGTTCTGTTCCCGCCTTGCGAGACTGAGCGCCGCGATGATGGAACAGGCTGACGCCCACCGTCATGAGCATGACTAAAATGGCGATCACCAGCATCATTTCGATGACGGAAAAAGCCGGCCGACGCGAAGTCGAATTCAATAGGGGGGAGATGCAATTCACCACTTGCAGTGTCGATTCTGACAGAGAGATGCACGGAAATGTGCGAATCCGAAATTAGCCAGCAAACGGGGGATGCCAGCTTCTGAAATTTGAACCTGTGCTTATGGCACATTTCGGCGCGTTGGCGAAAGCACAAAATCTAACGCGGCTCGGGTTTCGCGATATCAGGGAGCCATTTTCACCTAAAATGGGGCGGTGGTTTTGCGAGCGTGATCGTGGGAATTTTTTGAGTCCCAAGCGGGTTTATGGAATCGATTTCAATCTCCAGATAACTCGAAGCTGCGGTACGAGGTGATTCACGAATTCACTGCGATTTTAATTCTGGGGCTGGTTCGGGTTGTTTGGTACCGCCGAAAATCCCTTGGAGGATGTTGCTAACTTGGCGCACAGCCTTGGTGCTTTCACCGAGGATCTTTGCGTTCTTTTCGAGCGATTTGTCGCTTGGCTCGTCAAATAAGGATCGGGTAAATTTGAGGACTTGTTCGCCGCTGACGGGAAGTTGTTCAAGCATCCGCATTCCAGCTGCTGTGATTAACCTTTCGGAGAGATCTTCTTTAGGGGCGTCTAAAGTTCCGGTGAGATGCAGCGTGGTCCACAGCAGGCCACGTTCGCCGGCGACAAACACGTCGCTTTCTGCGCCGGGGATGGAGGCGAGGGTGCCGGGGACGAGCCCTAGCCGGAACATCCCATCCAGCACTTGACCGCGCAAGGTGATGTTACCTTCTAGCCGGACTAGACCTTCGCTGGCGAGTACCAGTTTGGTGAGGGTGATTTCGCCCTTTTTCCAATACCATTCGGTGTGGGCTTCGCTGAGCGTGAGCATGCGAAAACGACGGGTATCGGCATAAGCGGCGAGGACGTCAAGCATCGGCAAGCTGGTAAGCGTGGCGTTTTGGAGGCTTAGCTTGCCGTTGGCTGTCGGGAACCCAGCATTGTTATCGAGTGAGAAGTCGGCAGTCACGTCACCGGTGAGGCGCTTCTGCCAATCTGGATTGAGCAGATCTTCACATTTGATACTGGTGGCATCTCCTTGCAGGTTGAAACGCTGAGATTTCATGTCCCACTCGCCCGAGCCTTGGATTTTGCCGTTGCTGCAAACTGCCAGCGTGCCATCGGTGAGAAAGACTTGTTGGTTTTGGTAGCGGAGGAGCGCGCGGTCGAGTCGCAGTTTTGGCAGATAGGGAAATGGCAGTTGCAAGGTGCCGCCGGTGAGCTCGGCACGGTAGGCGTCATTGCTTGCTGCTTGCTCGGCATGGATCCGGATTCCGCTGGCGACGGCCAATCCTTGATCGAGGGTGGCTTTAACCACCACTTCGCGGACATCAACGCCTTGAAGCTCGGCTTTGCGTGGGAACCAGGTCGCTGGCGGTGTCAGTGGCAGTTTTGACGGTATGAGTTTGGGTGAATCCAACTTTGGCAGATTGGAGGGTACGAGATCGGATTGAGGGAGTGCCAATTTGGGATCGGCAAGGCTGTTGAGACTTTGAGGTTTTCGGGCATCGATATTGAGTTCCAAGCGTCGCAGGCTGGAGTTGCGGATTTCCCAAACTCCCCGGCGCAAGCTGCCAAGCCCGACTTCCGCATGCAAGTCATCGGCTCGGATGCCGGTGATGATTCCGCTACTTTGTGCTTCAAATGCCGCAGTATCTATCGCTAAGCCTTGCCAGTGAAATCGCGAAAACTCACCGGTGATGCCGGCGATTTTACTGGTTTCGATAGATAGAAATTTGCGGAACGCATCGCTGTGCAGATAGCTGCGCAGTAAAGTGTAGCTTATCCCGAAGCCAAACATCCCGAGGACCAACAAGCTGACTGCGATCTTGCCGGAGCGACGATTCTCACCGAGTTTTTGTTGCTTTCGTGATTGGCGACTCATTGCCTAAAGACTAGCGAGCAGAAGCGCCACTGCAAGCTCGCGAAACTGAGGGGAGGAATTTATGCAGGCGTGAGTGTCACCAATAAATCGTCGCTGTCGACGCGGTCGCCTTTGATGACCAGGACTTCGGCAATGATTCCATCGGCGCTGGCACTGACGGTGGTTAGCATTTTCATGGCTTCGAGGACGATTAGCTTGTCGCCAGCTTTGACTTCTTGACCCGGTGAGACAGCGACCTCGGTGACCATTCCGGGCATGGGCGCGGAGGCTTGAGCGGGGTGACCGGGCTGGCCTTTTGGACGAGCCGCGGTGCTGATTGATTTGAGAGAATGATCGGTGGTGATCGACTCGCGTGGCATGCCATTGAGCTCGTAGAACAGTGCACGGCGGCCGGCTGAGTCAGCCTCACCGATCGAGATCAGCTTAATAATGAGAATTTTACCGGTATCGATCTCGATTTCCATCTCCTCGCCAATCTGCAACCCATAGAAAAATGCCGGAGTCGGTAAACCGCTGAGGTCGTCATATTTTGCCCGGAAAGCCATGAAGTCTGCGAACACCTGCGGGTACATCAAGTGCGAGTAGAGGTCGTCTTCGCTGGCGGGGCGGCCGAGCTGGGCGGCGAGCGCGCTGCGGGTGGCAGCAAGGTCAATCGGATTGGCTAACTCGCCGGGGCGCAAGGTGGTGGCTTGGCGATTTCCTAACACAACTTTTTGGACCGCGAGTGGCCAGCCGCCGTCAGGTTGGCCAAGGCCGCCAGCTAACATGTCGATGACGCTTTCTGGGAAATCGATCGAGCCGGGTTTGATTTTGGGCACGTCAGCGGCCTTGATGCCGCGGGTGACGAGAAACATACACATGTCACCGACGACTTTGGAGGACGGGGTGACTTTGACGATGTCGCCGAAGAGCTGGTTGACCTCAGCATAGGTGCGGGCAATTTCGCGCCAGCGGTGGCCGAGGCCCATCGAGTTTGCTTGTTCGCGGAGGTTGGTGTATTGGCCGCCGGGCATTTCGTGTTCATAGACTTCTGCGGTGCCAGAGCGCGGGGCGGAGTCGAAGGGGTGATAGAATGTGAGGACTTGTTCCCAGTAGTCGGAAAACTCGTTGAGCGAATCGAAATCCAGTCCGGGATCGCGCTCGGTGTTGGCGAGTGCTGCGGCAATCGAGTTGAGATTAGGTTGTGAGGTCGAGCCCGACATCGACGAGATCGCGAGGTCGACGACGTCGACGCCAGCCTTTGAGGCAGCGAGCACGGAGGCGGCGTTGATGCCGGAGGTGTCGTGGGTGTGGAAATGTACGGGGATGCCGATTTCCTGCTTCAGGGCGCTGACTAACTTGAAGGCGGCATGTGGTTTGCACAGGCCGGCCATGTCTTTGATGCAGAGCATGTGGGCACCCATGCGCTCAAGTTCCTTGGCTTTGGCGAGGTAGTATTTCAGCGAATACTTATCGCGTTTTTCGTCGGTGATGTCGCCGGTATAGCAGATTGCGGCTTCGCAAAGCGCTTTGCCGTGATCGCGGACGGCTTGCATCGCGACTTGCATGTTAGGCAGGTAGTTCAGCGAGTCGAAAATCCGGAAAATATCCATGCCCGAGTCCGCGGCGTGTTTGACGAAGCCGGCGACGACATTGTCGGGGTAGTTGGAGTAACCGACGGCATTTGAGCCGCGGAAGAGCATCTGGAAGCAAATGTTCGGTATTTTTTCGCGGAGGCGGCGGAGGCGCTCCCATGGGCACTCGCTGAGAAAGCGCATTGCGGTGTCGAAGGTGGCGCCGCCCCACATTTCAAGTGAGAACAGCTCGGGGGTGCGGTGGGCGAGAGCTTCTGCGACGCGCAGCATGTCGAAGCTCCGCATGCGGGTGGCGATGAGTGACTGGTGGGCGTCGCGAAGGGTCGTGTCAGTGATCAGGAGGCGTTTTTCAGCAAGGATCCACTGGGCGAATTGCGCGGGGCCGAGCTCGAGCAGGACGTCACGGCTGCCTCGAGGGACTTGAGCGTGGTGTTCGATGACTCGCGAGTTGGGGGCGACGGCTTTAAGCATCACGCTTGCAGGTTTCCAGCCTTTGGTACTTGGATTGCCGTTGAGGGTGATGTCGGAGAGGTAGGCGAGGGTGCGGGTTGCGCGATCGCGGCGGAGTTTGAATTGAAATAACTCGGGTTTGGTGTCGATCAATTTGGTGTGAGCTTGACCGCTGCGGAAGGTTTCGTCGGCGATGACATTTTCGAGAAACGGAATGTTCGTTTTGACTCCGCGGATGCGGAATTCACGGAGTGCGCGGTCCATCCGTTGGCAAGCCATCGGGAAATCCCGGCCCATCGCGGTGACCTTCACCAGCATCGAATCGTAATAGGGAGTGACTACCGAGCCGGCGTCGCCTG
>JAYWAR010000488.1:0-2944 GCA_043782285.1 Akkermansiaceae bacterium
TTGCTTGGATCACCGCGAGGCACAAGCCGTGAAATGCCCGGTGTTGTTTGGCCTTAAATGGCTCGTGGTTGGTCGGATCGCCATTGTCCACTCCTGCAATTCCCCCTGGGCCTTCGACGGTAAAATGAATCAAGTGGTCGGCGTTTGGGCACAGGTTGCCGTCTTGGTCGACCACCTGGACCGTGACATAAGAAAGATCTTCGCCATCGGCGGCGATTTTTTGGCGATCGGGCTGGATCCGCAGTTTGGCCGGCGCCCCTGCGGTCCGGACCTCGTCGACGTAGGTCTTGCCATCTTTGCTGGCGACTGCTTTTAGCACACCTGCGGCGTAAGGCACTTTCCATTCGAGGTGCAGGCTGTGGTTGTCCTTGAAATCTCGGCGGCCCAGGGACTTGTCGTTGAGGAACAACTCGACCGAATCCGCATTGGTGAAGCACCAGACCGGGATTTGCTTGCCCTCGAAGCCATCCCAGTTCCAGTGCGGCAGCAGATGCACCATGATTTGATCACTCCATTGGCTTTGGTAGAGGTAATATCGATCTTTAGGAAATCCTGCCAAATCGACGATTCCAAAATAGGAACTGCGGGCTGGCCATTCATGCGGGGTCGGCTCCCCGAGATAATCAAATCCCGTCCATACAAACTCGCCCGCCACCCACGGCGCATTGCGAACGGCCAATAGACTGTCCTCGCCGGTCAGGCCCCATGTCGGGTGCTCAAGATCATAGGAGACACACTGCGTGTTCGGCTGTTGGGTGATCGCCAGTTTGCCGTCTGGCTTGAGCTGTAAGCCGTATTCGCCGCGGGTGCTGAGCGCAGAA
The DNA here is from genome assembly GCA_043782285.1 of Akkermansiaceae bacterium. Lineage (GTDB taxonomy): Bacteria > Verrucomicrobiota > Verrucomicrobiia > Verrucomicrobiales > Akkermansiaceae > Luteolibacter. The sequence continues at coordinate 822 of JAYWAR010000488.1, forward strand.
GAAGTTTCGCTGGCGATTAACAATTTGCCGCGTTGTTTCTGATATTCTCCGGCGGAGTAATTCATGCCCACCACATCCAGCGGTTTGACAAAGCCATGGGTGATCGCTTCTGTCATTCGATCGACCCCGGACGTCACCATTCGCGTTGAATCTTCGCGATGGCAGATATCGACCAAACGTCGGGCCATGGCCCCGCCCTGCGGTGCGGACTGCTCTTTGATTTCGTTGCCGATGCTCCACAAAATAATGCTCGGATGGTTGCGGTCGCGACGGATCATCGCGCCCAAGTCCCGCTCGCTCCAATCGTCAAAAAACCGTCTGTAACCAAATTTGATCCCGACCTTGGGGATGAGCCACTCGTCAAAGATTTCATCCATCACCAGCAGTCCCATCCGGTCGCAGAGATCGAGTAATTCAGGCGTCGGCGGGTTATGGCTGGTGCGTATCGCATTACAACCCATTGTCTTGAGAATCTCAAGTTGGCGCTCGATCCCGCGGCGATGCACCGCCGCACCCAGGCAGCCCAAGTCATGGTGAAGGCAGACGCCCTTGATTTGTAGCCGCTTGCCGTTGAGTAAAAAGCCATTGTCGGCGGTGAACTCGAGGGTGCGAATGCCCAACGGCGTGGTGTAACGATCCAGCAGGCGCTTGCCCACGCGGACTTCGGAGACGACCTGATAGAGATAAGGCTTGGTGGTGGACCAGCGCTGTGGGGTGGCGACGCTGAGCGTTTGTGTAAGCTCATGGCTGCTACCGGCTGCAAGCGTTTGCTCGGTTTGCTGTTCCGCCACTTGTTTGCCTGCGGCATCGAGGATCCGTGTCGTCAGAGTGGTGTTGGACGCGGTGCTGCCATCATTTCGCAGTTGTGTCCGCATGCAAACTTGGGCTGCGGCATCGAGAACTTCTGGAGTGGTGACGTAGGTGCCCCATGGAGCCACATGGATTGGTTCGGTAAGCGTCAGCCGGACGTGACGATAAATGCCCGCTCCCGAATACCAACGCGAGCAAGGCTGGAGGACATTAACTCGCACCGCCAAAACGTTGGGCCCCGGCTTGAGATTTTTGGTTAAATCGTATTCGAAGCTGGTATAGCCGTAAGGTTGTTTACCCAATGACACGCCATTCAGCCAGACTTCGCTGTCCATGTAAACGCCGTCAAAGCAGATGCCGACTCGTTTGCCGATGCTGCCTGCGGCAAGGCTGAAAGTTTTTCGATACCAAGCGATGCCGCCGTTGAGGGCACCTGCGCCGATGCCGCCGGGACTTTTTCGGTCAAACGGTCCATCCATGGTGGAAATATCAGCTCCAGGAGGACCTTCGATGCTAAAATCATGAGGCACATCCACGGCCAGCCACCCTGAGTCAACGAGCTCTGGCTTTTCAGCGCCTGCAAATTCCCCTAAATGGAAGCGCCAAGCTTGGTCGAAATTAAGCGTTTGGCGCCCAAGATTTGCTTCAGTTTCCGCTGCTTGACAGACCGGCAACCCACCGAACAAGAATAAGCTGATGAAGGTGGTGAAAACCGTCAGTTTTTTTTGGAAATGAATCATCGCGAGGTGCTTGTGGGTTTTTCAGGAAACTGCCTTCAGATCAAGCACAAGCTGTAGGCGTTTGTCGAGGAGTCTCGACTGAGGGGCAGATGGATGGTGGCGGCGGGATGTTTAGACATGACAGCGGGACAGGCCCGAATGGTGCTGACTTAAGCGAAGTTTCGGGATTTTCGGCCTTCATTGGCATCGCTCAGACCCTCGGTTCGAGACCATTCAATTTCGCCCGTCCTAACATTGATTATGGGATTTTGGAGGATTTGTTTCCCGGATGTGGTAAAATAAAATACCCAAGACAAAAGGCCTGTTCCTCTGTCATCTAGCCCCGCCTTTTTCAAGAATCAACGCCGGACAGAATGTCCGCGGCCCGGCAGCGTTCAGAATGAATGCGTTTCACCCCGTTCTCTGCCCTTGTCTTCCCCTTGGCAGTTCAACTCTCTTCCTTATCACAAAAGGTCTGTCCCTCTGTCATCCGTTGGATCGGTGTGGAAAACTAAACTGAAAAATCCCCGCTGACGTCCTTCACCCGGGGGCCGAGGCTCATCTTGGTGAGGCCTGGCGACTCAGGGAGCATCG
>JAYWAR010000489.1:0-2943 GCA_043782285.1 Akkermansiaceae bacterium
TCGATGGGGTTGAGCGAGATCATGGCCATCGTCGCTTTTTCCAGAGGATATTCCTCGAAGGTGAACATCACGAAAAGCATCAGCCCGTCGTGCAGCAGTGCGAAGTAAAACCACAACAGCATGGCGACCCCGATGCCGCGAGCCTTGTCCCGGGTGGCGACAGCGCCGAGAAACGCTAGGGCGATGAAAATCACAGTCAGGATGAGTCCGATACCGAGCAGTGTCAGTCCGGTGGCGGTGGCTGCGTAAAGTAGCACCGGCAGACCGACGCCCAACAGCAATGCGGCACAAAGGGCAATCGAGACTCCGATGAATTCAGCCAACAGGATGGTTCTCCGTTTCAATGGCTGGGAAGCGAGAAGTTCGATGAATTCGTAGGAGTTGTAAAAGTGAATCGTGCCGAAGATCAGACTGACTAATGGCACCACCATCAGAACTAGGCTCAACAGGCCGATCAATCCCTTTGCCCTATCTCCGCCGAGGTTGAAGAGTCCGAGCGAGCCGACTAGCAGGAACCCCGCATAGGCCAGCACGATCTTGCTGCGGACGATGTCCTTGACCACGTATTTGACGATTTTGAGCATGGACGATCAGGGAGTGGCGGACTCCTGCATGATTCTCGCGATGACACGGCCGAGTTTCTCATCGCCCTGCTCGGACATCAGCTCAGCGATGGAGCGATAGAACTGAAGTCTGCCTTCGATGAGATGCAGCACATCGCTGGTGATTTCGTCGAGGTCGCTGAGGATGTGCGAGGTCATCAGGATCAATTTGTTTTTCGCCCGTTCTGCCCGGACCTTCTCCTTGAGAATCTCGGCGGCAACGGGATCGAGTCCTGCGGTGGGTTCATCTAGGATGAGGATGTCCGGGTCGAACAAAAACGCGAGGCAAGCGCTGACTTTCTGGCGGGTTCCGCCTGATAGAGTGCGGGCTGGCTTGTGGGCGATCTTGTCGATGCCAAAGGCTGCCACGAGATCCTCGTCGGTGTTTGTGAAGGTTCCGCGGCGGATCTCCCGCATCATTTCGAAGATTTGACCCACGCGCAAATGGTCGGGAAACCTGCCGATCTGGGGCATGTAGCCGATGGCGCGGCGCAAGGATGGATTGTGCAACAGACTCTCGCCATCCAGGGTCAACTCGCCCTTGTCTGGGAGGACGAGACCGAGCACGCATTTGATGAAGGTGGTCTTTCCTGAGCCGTTAGGGCCGATCAGCAGAACCGACTGGCCGCGCTCCATGGTCACGTTGAAATCATCCAATGCCCGAAGGCGGCCGAATGATTTTGTGAGCTGGCGGGCGACGATCATGGCGGTTCAGGGAAGGAGTTTGTCGAATGCCGCGTTGATGGGAGCGAAGACGGTGAAGGGACCTGCGTTGGAGAGGACATCTATGAGTTCCGCCGCCTTCACTGCGGTGACCAAGGTGGTGTGCGCGGAACTACTGACCGCCACTTTGACCACATCTTTTTGCGATACGTCATCGGTCACCGCCGATTGCCCGGTAACCGGGGCACCGGTTTCGGAGTCTCCAACTGCGGCCGGAGATGAAGGTTTTTCACATTGGCAGAGCATCAGAGCAGTGCCGACGGCTAACAGGGATTGCAGGATGGCTTCTGGTTTCATGGTTTTTGGTTTCTGGCTTTCGATGGCGGGAGAAAAGGGGGCAGCGGGTGTCTGCGGATGGCTGGCTTATCATCCAGCACGCGCTCGGGAGTGATCGCTGGAAAGGCTTTCTCCGCCTGATCCAGAAGATGGACAATCGGACTCCGGAGCAGGAGGACGGAGGATGGCACTCGGCCGACGACAACGGCATAGAGGCTAACCGGCCGGAATGGAACGTCGCCGATGCCGTCGCGCTTCAGATCGTAGCCTTCATATTTGTCCCAGTAGTTGTGATGGAAAAGATTGTTGTCGAGTTCGCCGTCTGCGGCGATGTCGAAGGAATTTCCCGAGAAGTTGTTTTCCTTGAAGGTGTTGTCGGACGAGCTCGACTGGATTTGGATCGCCCATCCGTTTTCACTGAACTGGTTGCGCTCGATGGTCATGCGGTTAGAGCCGTGCATGGAGATGCCGGTGGAGTTGTGCTCGAAGGTGTTGTCGCAGATCCGGCCATCGGTCATGTCCTTCAGGAGCAGCCCGTAGGAGGCACTGCCCCAGTTGTGGGCGAAAAGGTTGGAGGTCATTTCCACATTCCGGGAATACATTACCGCCACGCCCGCGCCGTTGCGCTGGAACGAGTTGCGGCGGTAGGCATTGCCATGGGAAAACATGAAATGCAGGCCGTAGCGGAGGTTGTTTTCCACCAGGTTGTCTTCCATGACTGATTCCGTGGCGAATTCCAGATAGATCCCATCGCGGTGGCCGCGGACGTCATTGCCGCTGACGCTGATGCGTTCGCAGGACCAGAGATGGATGCCGTTGCCCGAGTTTTGCTCGTTGCCGGGAAGTCCGCAGACTTTGTTGCCGAGGATACGGCAGTCGTTTGCTTTTGATAGATAGATGCTGAAGCAGCAGTTGCCGACGTGGTTGTTCTCCACGGTTACGTGATGAGTGTCGGCAATTTTGATTCCCGCAAAATCCTCGAGGCTGCCGACACCGCTGTTTTTAATTTCAAAACCGCGGATGGCGACGTTGGGAGCGGTGACCGTCACCACCTGGTATTTCCCCGCGCCGTCCAGAACCGGATGATCGACGCCTTGCAGGGTGATGGATTTGTCCACGCGGAGTCCGCCTTCGTGATAGGTTCCGGCATGCACTGTCACGGTGTCTCCCGCAGCGGCGGCGGCGATGGCGGCGGTCACCGTGGCAAAGGGTTGATGGGTGCCAACGTGGAGTTCCGCCCCGGGAACCAATCCCGCGAGCAAACTGAGGCAAAGAACTGGGAGCAAACGATGCATTGGGATTTTCAAGGCTCTATCATAACTTGGGACCAGCTCAGGATTTT
>JAYWAR010000490.1:0-2933 GCA_043782285.1 Akkermansiaceae bacterium
GAAGGCGGGGGCAGACATGAACTTGGGCAGTATCACTTTCAACGATACCACCGCCGTGACCCTCAGCGGTAGCAATGCTCTAACACTGAATCATAAATCATCCAGCGCAGCCACCACCAGCGCGGCACTAGCAAGCGTGACGACCGGCAGCGCCATTTCTGTCACTTCGCTTGCTAATGCGACCAACACCATCAACACCAAGATCGTGCTAGGTGCAAATCAGACGTGGAACGTCGCCAACGGTAAAACCCTGATTGTGAATGGCGTGGTCTCGGGCGTGAGCAATCTTACCAAAGCTGATAGTGGTATCCTCAACCTCACGGGTGCAAACACCTATACCGGCGCGACCACGGTTAGCGCAGGCACGCTGTCGGTCAACAACACCAGTGGCTCCGGCACGGGGAGCGGCACCGTGAGCGTTACCACCGGAGCAATCCTCAGCGGCAGCGGCACGATCCGTGGCGCGACAACGATCAGTTCCGGTGGCATTCATGCTCCTGGTAACAGCCCCGGTGTCGAAAAGTTTACCAGCAATCTAACGTACGCCGACGCCTCGATCTTGTCGTGGGACATTGATCGCACTGCGACTCAGACTCGCGGCACGGGTTACGACGGGGTGAATGTCACCGGCACGCTCGCCGGCCTGGATGGTGGAGATGCTAATGCCACGACCGACGCGATCTTCCGCATCGTCATTAGCGACAGCAATTTCGCCAACGCTTTTTGGTCTGCCAATGATCATACTTGGACCGACATTTTCACCGATAGCACGGGCACCGCCGCCAAGGCTGGGTGGGCGACGATCTTCGGCGGTGGTTTCCAATACTCCAATGGAGCCGCTTCTATCAGTGCCCCCACGACTGGAACATTCACCCTCAGCGGGAGCACGTTGTCATGGAATTTCAGCGCCGTGCCCGAGCCTAGCAGCGCACTGGCCGGACTTCTCCTCGGCAGTGGTCTGCTGCGCCGCCGGAGAGCGTGAATGCATTTTTCTGGAGTTAATGGGTTTACCTTCGGAAAAAGCGGGGTCGCTGGTTTGAGGCCGGCGTCACGAATGGAGATCAGATAGATCTCACCGCTTCGGCACGGCTTGCGCGGTATCTACAATGGTGGTGATGCCCGGCTGACTGCCGCTTGGCGTGGTATGTACAATGAAGATCCGCCGGAACCCGTCGAGATATTGTAATTGGCGATCATTGAAGATCACCTGAGTGTCGCCCTCTTTGTAACTAAAACTTGTCTGCGCCATGTTGTATTCATTGACCTTGGTGACGGCGGGCACGCGGGTGCTTTCGCCGGGACGGATAGTGAGTTTGTGTTCCCCGACTTCGAGGGTTGTTTCCATAGGTACCAGCGAAATGATCCGCGACTCGCCCTTGGGAAAGGCCGCTGCGGAATCATCGATTAGATCCAGCCGGTAAGGCGGCTTCGAGCCGACGGGGGCTGGCGTGACCACGACCATAGCACTCTTCATGTTAGGTGGCAGTTTAGCACTGGCCACCACACTCGCGGTGAGATTTTTCGGATCGATATCTGCTTTATCGTAAAGTACTAGACTTCCATCGACCGACTGGGTGAGTAGCGGCGGCGTCAGATCTTGCGGTTGGAAGTTGAGTTTGACGGCACCCCCTTTTTTGTCTCGATAGAACAACTCTGCGGTGGGATTGGTCGGATCGTGTAAGACCGCGCGAATTTGCACGGTTGGTGCTTTGGTAGGTTTGGCATGGGCCGCGACGGGCAACCAAAATGCAGTGAGAATGCACAGGGAATATTTGAGGTTCATGGGTATTAGGATTTATGGGACGACAGCCAACGTTATGATACCAAGGCGACGGCGGTGGCGATGCATGCATCCAATGCCCAACGGTCGCCCCGGTCAAACTATTCCGCCCCATGGCTGGAATTCCCAACAAGAAGTTCTCCCAACGCTTTCAGCAACCTCAAGGCGAGGGATCTTCTGAGTGAGAATATCCGTTCGAATTAGCAAGATCTTTAACTTCCGTGGGTGTGTCCTTGAAACATCATAACGGGCAACGCTTTATCTGGAAGACATTGTCATCATCACCCTCGGCCAATTCAATCTTGCGGCGGCGGTTTTGAATAATGATGCTCCTGCCGTGAACGACGAAACTCTCAGTGCCGGGACCAAACACGCAAAGCTCACCGAGATTCCATGGTCCGAGCAACGTTCGCCTCAAGGGCGTTTCCATATCTTCCGTCGGCATATCTCGCAAGCTTTGGGCGCTCCACGCGATGCCGGGGTGACCGGTGGCGGGCATCCATTCGATGTCGAGCTATCGCGACTGCCGCCTGGCGCGACGAATTTTCCGTATCATGCCCATGCGGCGCAGTGGGAGTTATATCTAATCGTCAGTGGCACTGGCGATCTTAGGACTGGCGGCGCGGTCATGGTGATCCGCGCGGGCGATACTTTTGTCTGCTCTCCCGGAGAACCTCATCAAATTATGAACAGCGGTTCTGAAGATCTACTTTATTATGTCGTCGCGGATAATCCACCGGCTGACATCATCCACTATCCAGATTCGGAAAAATGGTTGGTGAAGCCGCAGCATAAGTGTTTCACCGCGCGGGATGCCGATTACTATGCGGATGAAGAATGATGGAAAGGCGTTGCTGGGTTGCTGGTTTTCAGTTTTCCTCCGCCTGTGCAACACGTTCTAATCATCCACGAAGTCGCGGACTATGCCGCTTGGAAAACCGTCTTCGACGGTGCCGCCGGTATCCGCAAGGCTGCGGGTGAGCGGTCCTATCAGGTGCTCAAGTATGAGGCGGACCCCAATAGAGTCGTCCATTTCTCGGTGTGGACTTCCAGCGCAGATGCTAAGTGCTTTTTCGAATCGCCCGAACTGGTTAGAATCCGGGCGGAAGCCGGGGTGAAATCTCCCGATTTCATCTATCTGGACCAACTCGAA
>JAYWAR010000491.1:0-2921 GCA_043782285.1 Akkermansiaceae bacterium
AATCTCCTGCGCATCCAGCACCTGGTGGTTGCGGTCAACAAAATGGACTTGGTAAACTACTCCGAAGAGGTTTACACCAAAATCATCCAAGATTTCCGCGATTTTGCCTCGCGCCTCGACAACATCGTCGAAATCACCGACATCCCAATTTCCGCACTCAATGGCGACAATGTCGTCGATAAATCGAAAAACATGCCCTGGTATCAGGGCCCAACCTTCCTCTACCACCTCGAACACGTTTACGTTGGCGGCGAGGAAAATCACGTCGATGCTCGCTTCCCGGTGCAGTGGGTGATCCGCCCGATGAGTGACGAATGGCACGACTTCCGCGGTTATGCTGGCCGCGTGGCTGGCGGCGTTTTCAAACCCGGCGATGAAGTCACGGTGCTGCCCTCCGGCTTCAAGACCCGAGTCAAAGCGATCCACAGCCCGGATGGGGAAAAAGAAGAAGCCTTCGCACCGCAGTCGGTCTGCATCACCCTAACCGAGGAAATTGATATTTCGCGGGGTGATACCTTAGTGAAAACCAACAACCCACCGCAAGTCTCACAAGACATCGAAGCGATGATCTGCTGGTTTTCCAACAAACCGATGCCACCGCACGCCAAACTGGTCATCCGCCATACCACCCAAGAAACCAAAGCGATCATCCAAGAAGTCAAATACCACGTCGATATCAACACCCTCCACAAAATCGAAGGGGTCGACAGCTTCGCGATGAATGACATCGGTCGGATCTCCTTGCGCACTGCCGTGCCGCTAATCCACGACTCCTATCGCCGCAACCGCATCACCGGATCCTTCATTCTCATCGATCCCAGCACCAACGAAACTGTCGCTGCCGGGATGATTGTTTGATCGGTAAGATCCAGACTTGGAAGGATCAGAGATTGGAAACCTTCATTTCTGCTCCTTCCTTTGGCGTCTTGGCGATTGAAGCTCTTGCGCGTCCTAACGCGACTCAAGGTCTGTCATCCCAAGGCCTTTTTCCGTTTCGCGAGCCAACCTCGAAGCAATTGGGTCAAAACCACGCTAAGGGCGATCAGCGAAATTCCAGTGATCGCGGGAACTAGCTTGCCATTCGCGAGGCCCACACCGCTGAGGACCACGCCGGTGCCGATGATTCCGTTGCAAAGAATGGAAATCAGAAGATAAAGGTGAAACGGAGCCCTCAGAAACCCCAAAAGGTAGTTCTGGACGAAAAACGGAATCCCTGGAGTCAGCTTCATTACCAAAATCAATTTCAAATGATCACCGCGTGGCAGCTCGGGAATTTGGATCGCGGTCGCCGCTAGCATTTTTTCGACCAGTCGCCGCGCCGGACCCGCTGCAAGCCAGTAAGTCCAAGTGAGGTTAAGCGTGATTGCGAAAAGACAGAGCAAGCAAGCCATGACCGGTTGTTGCTTCCAAACCACCCCAGCAGTAAATAGCAGCACACTGGTCGGAAGTGGTAAGCCCGGCAGAACCACCAGCGCCAAAAACAAAGTCCACGAATTTTTCACCAAGTAGCCATTCAGCGCCTGCCAGTTCGCCTTGAAGCTCATTAAGTCGAAGCCCATTTTCCAAGCAAGCCACCCCGTCACCAGCAACGCCACGGCCAAGATCAATAAGCCGATTCGCAGGCGCCGACTCTCCAACAATTGACGCAGTAATTCCATTCACCAGCAGGCTCTACCCTCGCTGGGGTCTTGACAAGTCTGGGAACCTCCAGTTCACAAGTTTTGGCTCAATCATCACCGTACTTTCGAACATCCCATGCTTATTTCCCAGTCGAGTGCTACCGAGCCTACCGCAGCTTTTACTTGTTCATTTTTTCTTGAAAAAACGACCCGTAAAATCACTTGAACCGCCTGAATTCTTGAACAAATGGTTTGACCTCCGCCACCAAAGAGCCGCCTCAACCACGCAAGGTGTTATAACAATCTCGACCTTTGCCACCCTTCATGTCCTAGTTCGCAGGGTATATCTCAACAATCCCACCCCTCATTCTTACCCATGCGCATTCTCATCACTGGCGGTTGCGGCTTCATCGGCAGTCATCTGGTCGAGCATTTTCAAGGCTTGGCCGAGATTATCGTGCTCGATAACCTACGCACCGGCAATCGCCACAACCTGAACGGTCTGGCCCACACCTTAATCGAGGGCAGCATCTGTGACCGCCACACGGTCGATCAAGCAATGGCTGGGGTTGATCTAGTCTTTCATCTCGCGGCCATGATTTCCGTGCCTGAGTCCTTGAGTCACCCTCGTGAATGTATCGAAATCAACGGAATCGGGTTAATCCATGTGCTCGAATCCGCCGCCGCCGCCGGCGTCCAAAAATTGGTTTTCGCCAGTTCCGCCGCCGTTTACGGTAACAACCCAAGCGTGCCGAAAACCGAGGCGATGCTTCCGGAGCCAACAAGCCCCTACGCCATCACCAAGTTGGATGGCGAATACTACCTCGAAATGTTCCGCCGCGAGGGTCAACTCAACACTGCATCACTGCGTTTTTTCAACGTCTTCGGCCCGCGCCAAGATCCCCAAAGCGCCTACGCCGCCGCCATCCCGATCTTCATCCGGCAAGCTTTCGCCAATCAAGATCTCACGATCTTTGGCGATGGCAAACAAACCCGTGACTTCGTTCACGTTAAAGACGTCGTCGCCGCCCTCGCCCACGTCGCCTTTCGCCCGGATTTGCATGGTACCTACAATGTGGGTTATGGCCACAGCATCACCCTCAACGCATTCACCACTCACCTTCTTCGCTTGGTCGACTCTAACTCGAAAATTGTTCATCTGCCAGCTCGGCCCGGCGACGTTACCCACTCGCGTGCCGCCATCGACAAGCTTCTCGCTAGCGGCTTTCGCCACGTCAGTTCGCTTGAACAAGGGCTCCGCGAAACCCTCGCCTTCTTCCGTCCGGCCACGCCCTAGCCACT
>JAYWAR010000492.1:0-8088 GCA_043782285.1 Akkermansiaceae bacterium
GTGGTCACGATCAACTCCATGTCGCGCTCGACGCAGCGCTGCATGAAACTCGCCACTTCCTTGCCTGAAAACCGATAGTGATCGGAAAATCGGCGGCGAATTTCGACCCGCGCGCCAAGTTTTTCCAAGGAGCCCTCGAAAGCCTCAGGCACCGCGATCGCGCTAATCGCTCCAACCCACTTGTCACGAAGGAATTCTAGCGGCAGCCGTTGCTGCGTGAATACATTCTCCAAATGAATCGGTCCGTGAGTACACTCGATGATTTCCGCCGTGGAGTTGTATTTGCGGATGCGCCGAATCAGCGGCTGATTTGAGCTACCGCTGCATTTGGTGATCAGAATGTAACTTGCCCGCCGCAAATTTTTGGGTGGCTCGCGCAAGGTCCCCCGCGGCAACAAAGCCTCCGTCCCAAACGGCGAGCCGGAATCCACCAGCACGATATCAAACGAATGCGCCAAATCCAAATATTGCATCCCGTCATCCAAGAGCAAAGTGTCCGCATGTAACTCGCTGACGGCAAACCGCCCACCTTTGACCCGGTTTTTATCGACCACCACCGCAACGCCGTCAAGATTTCGGGCGAGCATAAATGGCTCGTCACCCGCATATTTCGAATCCAAGAGCAGCGCCGCACCGGTCGAAACCACTTTAGGCATTTGATCCCCCGGAATCAGCCGTCCCTTTGAGCTCCGCCACTGCTGCGGTCGCTCCAGCTTCTTGCTCTTGTACCCGCGGGACAAGATTGCTACCCGCCGTCCCCGATCCCGTAAGGAGCGGGCCAACAGCTCGACCACCGGCGTCTTGCCGGTGCCACCCACCGTGATATTTCCAATCGCCACCACTTGCGTCCCCAGATAGTGCTGTCCGCGCCAGCCGCTGCGGTAGCGCCACAACCGAATTTGAACGATGGCCCGAAAACCGCCCGAAAGCGCTCGCATTAAAAATCGCATCAGCGCCGCGCGAAAGCCCTTAGCCCGCCCGAAAATCACATCCGCTCCCCAGCGTTCGAGTTCTTCGATGAGTTCCTTCATTGCCTGCAATCAACATGTGCCGCCCCGCCTGCTTCGGGCAAGCGTCAAACGGTGATGGTCACGTCATCGGATTCATTGCCGATTAACCGGCAAAATACCATCTTTAACGCCGACGCCCTTGCTCTTCAATGAAGATCTCTGCCAACCGGAAACAACGCCGCGACAAATCCTTGGCATCATTATCACCGATCAGCGCCACTCCCTCTTCGCTAACTTCTGCTAGGTAAATTTTCCACGCCATCTTGGTAAGCAACTCAGGATCGATTTTAAGCCGTTGCGGCTGGGGCTGGAGGTGGAGGTGGTTCGCGATGGGGGGTCGCGGCCGTTGCTCTTGCGCGGATTCGGAAGACTTCGGCTCAGGCGAGGCGGGCACATGCAACTCTTCATGCCCCGGCTCAGCGCCATTTTGCAAGTTGTTCGACTGTCCCTTACCTTTACGCCGACGGCGCTTGCGTTTGGCCGACTCGGTCTGAGTCGCCGCATCCCCCATAGACACTTCCTCAGGCTCCGGCCAATCGTTACCAACAGGCTGCGGAGCTTCCACCGGTGCTACGATTTTTCGCGCCGTCGGAAAAGGAATGCTGACCATCTCTGCGACCGGCGGGGCCTCGACTTCGGGCTCCTCCGCCTTGGTCACCTTTTTTGGCCGAGGATTGGAAATTCGCCTGACTCGTGGTGGAGTTACGGCACCAGGCTTCAGAGAATTTTTGGCAGAAGGTGTAATTTCGTCGCTCATATTGCTAGAAAGAGCAAGCCCGCCGAAACCACAGCCGTCGAGAATATTCAAACGCCCAACTCGGCGAAAATCACCACCCGTGTTCCGCCCTCACAAAACGATACACCTCATGCTGCGATTCCTTTGGTGTCTTCTGGATCTTGACGCTTCGATCCCTTCGGGTTGCTCGTCATCAACCCCAGAGCATGGCTTCGAGCATTCTACCTGAATAGTTACAGAATTGGATTGAATTCAGTGAGCGGGTCGATTTGTTTGCGCTTAGAGGAAATAAGCATTTAATTTCCCATCACTCCAATCATGGCCATCAGCCGCAAAGATTCATTTACCCGGCAAGTCTTGCAACTGAGCGATGCGTTACTGGTGTGGTTCGGATTTTGGTTCAGCGGAATCGTCCGGGTATGGCTTGGCCTGGCGAGCGACGACGACGCGCTGTGGACGAGCATGAACTGGGTGCTGTACATCACCATCCCATTTACCCCCTTGATCTTGGAAAGGTTCGGATTTTACGATCGACTCCGCCACAAATCCAACCGCGCTACGGTGTGGCAATTAATTCGCTCGATCGTGGTGGTGGTGGTGATTTTAGGTTTGGTCGCAATCTTTGCCAAGCAGGCAGATGCTCGCCGCTTCGTGTTAGGGCTGGGCTTAATTTTCATCTTCATTCTATTATTGGTTCGCGACCGTAGTATTCATTTCTGGCTCAAACACCAAATCGCCAGCGAGGCTAACCAGGAGCGGATCATTATCGCAGGTTCGGGCCACGAAATGGTGGATTTACTCGCCGAACTGGACCCCGAAATCACCTCCGGCTGGAAGGTCGTCGATCATTTTGATCTGGGAACCCGCGAAGTGGATGAGCTATTCACGATCCTCAAGCAGCAATCGGTGAGTCGAGTGTTGTTTGCCGCCAAAAACATCGAATTTGAAAAAGTGGCCCGGGCGGTGGAAGCCTGCGAACTGCAAGGAGTCGAAGCGTGGATTGCGGCTTCATTCATCCGCGCCCAGATTGCACGGCCAGTATTCGATCTCATCGGTAACAAGCCGATGCTGGTCTTGCGCTCGACCCCCGAGCTGTCATGGGAACTGCTAAGCAAAGAGGTTTTTGACCGGGCAGCAGCTTTGATCATCATCTTTTGCACCTCGCCACTGTGGCTGTTGGCGGCCATCGGGATTTTCCTGAAAAGCCCGGGCGCACCCGTATTTTTCTCCCAGATGCGAGCGGGGCGCTACGGTCAGCCGTTCCGGATGTGGAAATTTCGCACCATGGTGGCAAATGCCGAGGAACTGCTCGGCAAAATCAAAGAAGATCACGGCAATCAAATGGACGGCCCGGTCTTCAAGCTCAACAACGATCCACGGATCTTTTCGTTCGGCGCATTTTTACGAAAATTTAGCATCGATGAACTGCCGCAGCTGCTCAACGTCATTCGCGGGGAAATGAGCCTCGTCGGGCCACGACCACTGCCAGTTTATGAGGTCGAGGCATTTTGTGAGCTGTCACACCGACGGCGGCTCAGCGTCAAGCCCGGCATCACTTGCGAGTGGCAAGCTGGCGGGCGGAATCAAATCACCAACTTCGATGAATGGGTGGCCATGGATCTGAAATACATCGACAACTGGTCGCTGTGGCTGGACCTCAAGATTTTGGTTCGGACCATCCCAGCGGTGTTATTCGGCAAAGGCGCAGGTTAAGTCTATCTGGGCCTGCTAAGATCGACTGCTGGGAGCCCCAAGCCCAAATTTGAACCACTTGCTAGACAATCGAGCGAAAAGCTGGATGGACCGCGTTCATTCTGGACGCTGGCGGGCGACTCGATGTGGCCGCGGCGGGCTTGGTTTTAAACGAGATGAAGATTTTTCACCGCGGATTTCAGCAGATTTCACGAATCAAGACTCACCAAACTGGCTGAAATTCTTGAGAAGCTCGTCGAAGAGCGGATCCGTGATGGATGGTTTCATTCTGATGTGTCGTTCGGGGGATGGGGCACATCCGCGGAAAGTACTTACACAAAAATCTTCCCCCCATTCCGTGAGCCGGATTTGAAACCTGCCGGACCTTCAATCCCCAAAAAAAGCGAGGCCGCATCAGCAGCCTCGCTGGATCAAAAACTTTGAAATCGCAGGGAATTAAAACGGGATGTCGTCATCCTCCATGAAATCATCCGCTGGGGCAGCAGAGCCGCCTTGCGGTGGCGCAGAACGAACCTGCGGCGCACTGGATTCTTGCTGCGGACGGTCGATGTAACCCGCCCCGCCAGTGCCTGCACCCGGCTTGCCCGCTAGAAATTGGAAGTTTTCGCCGACGACTCGCAATTTGCTGCGTTTTTTGCCAGTTTCCTTGTCGTCCCATGAGTCCAACTGAAGGCGGCCTTCGATGTAGATCGGGCTACCTTTGGTCACGTATTGTTGCACAACTTCGGCTTGGCGTCCCCATAGAGTGACCTCGACGAAAGTGGTGTCCTCCTGTTTTTGACCTTGCTCGTTGGTCCAGTTACGATTGATCGCCAACGAGATTTCCGAAACAGCAGTGCCTTTCGGAGTGTGGCGCAGTTCGGGATCTCGGGTGAGATTGCCGATGAGCATGACTTTATTGAGATTGGCCATAACAAAAGGATTTCTGCAACTTGCAGCGCGTAACGGCGAGCTGTAAATTAAGCGATGCGTTGGAAATGTTGAAGATGGACGTGGCCATTGAGGCGGAGACGGCTTTGAATCTTGGTAATTACGTCTGGAGCACCGGCGAAAGTGTAGTTGACGTAGTGGCCGGCCTCAAGGTGACGGGCGTTATAAGCAAACTGGCGCCGACCGAGTTGAGCAACTTTTTCGAGCTTGGCACCTTCGGCTTCGAGTTCTTTGGAAACGGCTGCGACGAGTTCGTCAACGGTGCCTTCAAGGGACTTGGTGTTAAGGACGATCAGGCCTTGGTATTTGCGACTCATCTGTTACTGGGAGTGGATTGTTACGAGTGTGAAAGCGATGCGCCGCAGCGGCGATCCCTTGCGAGCGCGCAAACTGCACCGCATCGACTGCGGTGGCAAGCATGTTTTCGAGGTCCGGCGCTTGCTCGGGCGAAAATTTCCCGAGGACGTGGCCGACCATTTCGCCGGGTTGGCTGCCGCCGATGCCGAGTTTAAGGCGCGGGAAGGCGTCGCTACCGAGGTGTTGAAGGATTGACTTGATCCCATTGTGACCACCGGCAGAGCCTTTTTCGCGGAAGCGGAGGGTACCGAGGGGCAATGCAACGTCATCATAAATGACCAGCATTTGCTCGGGTGACCATTTGTGGAAGGAAAGGATTTGTTGAATCGCTCGACCGCTCAAGTTCATGAAAGTTTGCGGCTTAAGCAAAAGAGTGCCGGTATCCGCCAGCTTGGTGCAGTGACTTTGCCACTTGGGAGAAGACTGGAAACTGGCCCCGCCCACTGCCGCGAGGCGGTTCAAGACCATGAACCCGACATTGTGGCGGGTGTCTTCATATTGTCGGCCAGGATTGCCGAGGCCGACGATGAGTTGGAAGGACATTGGAGTAAGAACCAAAAGTTGAACCCTCAGACGAAATGATCCAATCAAAAACGCCCGGACTGCGAGTGCAGACCGGGCGCTTTTGAAAAATCAGGCGCTTGGCTTACTTCGAAGCGGGCACTGCGGCTTGTTCCGAAACCGCTGCGGCAGGCTTGCCGAGGTGAGCGACGACCACGTCTGCCGCATGAGTGGCACGAACGCCACTTGGGAAGGTGATGTCACCGATGTGCAACGAATCGCCAACTTGCAGGTGACTGATGTCGACCTCGATGGTTTCGGGCAGGTCGTTCGGAAGGCAGGTAATTTCGATCGCATGCACATATTGTTCGACTAAGCCACCGGCCTTGACGCCTGCCGATTCACCATTGAGGTGAGTCGGGATGTGGGCGGTGATCGCGGTGTTTTCGTCGATCGAGCGGAAATCGGCGTGCAGGGTAACTCCGGAAAGCGAATCGTGCTGGATCGACTGAAGAAAGGCGAGGCGAGTGCCGTGACCTTCGATCTCAAGGTTGACCAAGATGTTTTCCGAACTGCTATGAGCAAGCAAGTCGCTGAAGGTCTTGGCGTTGACCTGAAGGTTGATGTTTTCGGTGCCACGTCCATAGATGACAGAGGGAACCCAGCCTTCGCGGCGCAGTTGCTTGAGGCGTCCGGTTCCGCTGCATGTGCGCGGGGCTGCTTGGAGTGTGGTTTTCTTGGCCATAACGAGGTGGGCGTTGGTAATTTAATGCCGCCGGGGGTTACTGAACCCAGTGCGGGGGCGGAGTGCTTAGCGGGCCACTCGCCACTTGTCAAAAAATTGTTTGATAATCCGGATTCCCCCACCCCGCGGCGTTATGACGAGTCGCCTGTTCACGTTTTAGACCGTAAAGAGTGAAGTAATCGACTCGCCACCGTGAATCCTGCGGATTGCTTCAGCCAGCATCGGGGCGATGCTGACCACTTGAACTTTCGGGCCAGCCGCTTGTGGCACCGAGTCGGTGGTGATAACCTCCTCGATCTTGGAATCGCGGATCCGTTGGTGTCCGAGTTCTGCGAGAATGGCGTGTGAGACTCCGGCGTAAATCCGTTTCGCTCCATTTTTATGCAAAATCTCAGCAGCGGCGGTGAGAGTGCCGGCAGTTTCGGTCATGTCATCGACCAATAGCACATCGCGGCCTTCGACCTCACCGATGACGTTCATCGCTTCAACGCGAGTGGCGCTGACGCGGTGTTTGGCAACGATGGCGAGCTCGGCACCGAGAGCATCGGCGTAGGCGCGGGCCATTTTCACTCCACCGACATCGGGCGAGACCACGGTGAGATTAGAGGTGTCTGGGTGACGCTGGCGGAGGTAGTTGATCAGCACCGATTTGGCGTAGAGATGATCCACCGGAATGTCGAAAAATCCTTGGATTTGCGGGGCGTGGAGGTCCATGGTGAGGACCCGATTGACTCCCGCCGAAGTCAACAAGTTCGCCACCAGCTTGGCAGTAATCGGAACCCGGGGCTGGTCTTTACGATCTTGCCGGGCATAGCCGAAAAATGGCATTACTGCCGTGATTCGCCCGGCACTGGCACGGCGTGCCGCGTCCACCAGGATCAACAGCTCCATGATGTTGTGATTGGTCGGTGGGCAGCTGGGTTGGACGATGAAAACATCGGCTCCACGGACATTTTCGTTAATTTTCACCTCGGTTTCGCCATCGGGAAAGGCGGAGACGTGGACGTCGGCAAGCGGTTGACCGAGGCTGTCGGCAATACGTTCGGCTAGGGCGCGGTGAGCAGTTCCACTGATGATTTTCATGGTCAAAAAGAGCGATAAACAGGCAGGCAGGCAGATTGTTGACAGTGGGGGAGCGGTCGGCAATACTTTGCTCAGAAATTGTCCAGCCCACCCGTCTTTGATGTCATCCCAGCCACCTGAATCCACTTACGGCGCGCGGCCTGATTCTTTAGCAACTGCCTCTGGTGTCTGGCTTGGCTTGTCGCTGGTACTGTCCACCGCGCTGGTGATTTGGTTTTACGGGATCGAGGTGAAATTTGGGCCCAGCCGGAGTTTATCGGCCTTCGGTTGGATTCAGAGTGCATGGAACGGTGAAAATGATTATGAGCATGGGGTTTTGTTTCCCTTTGTGATCGCGGGATTGATTCTTTACAAATTCAAGGATTTGAAAGCGTACGCCGCTTCGGGCAGCGGATGGGGACTGCTGTCGGTTGCGTGTGGCGTCTTGTTGTATGTAGCGTCCTACCGGACTTTCCAACCGCGGATCGCGATGGCTGGCTTACCGTTCATTTTGTGGGGGAGCGTTTATTATCTATGGGGCTGGCAAGTGGCGAAACGCTTGATTTTCCCGCTGTTTTTCTTTGTATTGGCCATTCCACTGCCCTCATTCCAACAGGCAACCACGCAATTGCAGTTGTTAGCCACTGCGCTGGCGCATCATGGTTCGGCATTGTGCGGGGTAGAAACCTATGTTGAAGGCACCACCGTCCTGCCGCTGAAGGGGACTTGGCAGCCATTGGACATTGCGAAGGGCTGCAGCGGAATTCGCTCGCTGATGGCCTTGCTGATGATTTCAGCGACTTGGGCCTATATCGCGAAAATTGCGCTGTGGAAGCGGATGCTGTTATTTTTTTGCGCGTTTCCGCTGGCGATTCTTGGCAATGCGCTGCGGGTGATTTCGATCTTCGTGATTGCCGAATATGGCGATGCGAAGTGGGCCAGCACCACTTGGCATGATTGGTCAGGTTTGCTGTTATTCTATCCATTTTCGCTGCTGCTGTTGTTGGCGATTCACTCGCTGCTTGAAAACGGTT
>JAYWAR010000493.1:0-2912 GCA_043782285.1 Akkermansiaceae bacterium
CCGCCTCAACGCCCGCGGCGAGGCCATTACCCCCGGCAAGCCAGCCCCCACAGCGCCCGCAACCCCCACCCGTCCCAAACTCTGGCGCAACGGCAAATACACCGACCTCAACGAAGTAGCATCCAAGCCAGACACCGTCACCATCACCCAAGCCATCGACCTCGCCAGCAACGGCATCATCCTCGCCCAAGCCACCGAAAACGGCGTAGCTAAGACGGGAATCCTCCTCCCGGTGGAGGTAGCGCCAGAAGTGCTCGCCGTGAACTCGGATTTCGATGAAGGCCGCATCGATCCGGTGACGGGTTACGCGATCCCCGATTGTGACGACATGCCCGGTGTGGATTTGAAAACCGGAGCCGGAAACACCAAGCTCGAACTCGATGCCGAGCGCAATCATCTCGATGGCACTTTCACCCAAGGCCAGCATGTCGTGGATGATCTCCACAAAGGTTGGTTCGGAGTAAATCCTAGTCAGTTAGGGGACGACTTCTGGGCCGGGGCAAATGTAACCATCCGCAAGATCGACAAGATCGATGACGACACCGGTTACAAGGAAAGCGGCCAAGTCCGCTTCTATGCCAAGTGGGCTGGTGGTCACTACGGTATCGCGCCATATGATTTTCAAACCCTGCAACCCGTCAATCTCGTTTCTGGTGGAGTCAATCTCCGGCCTAACGAAGGCGTCTACGGCGCGAGCTCCACCATCCCCGACGGAGCGGAGTTCTACATGGAAGGGGTGCGCCCCGGCAAGATCACCCTCGAATGGCGTTTGCAAAAGGGCACCATCGACGTGAAACATGAGCAAACCTTCAAGGTCGTCACGCAAAAAGCTCTTGATGCGTGGCGCGATGAGCTTCGCTATCAGATCCGACTTCAGAGTTCAGTGGCAGGAGAAGAAGTCGATCTCAATGACTTCGATCCTATGGACGAATTCACCAGCAATACGAAATTTCTCAAAGCAACTTACGAATGGTATCAACAAAACTTTGTTCAATCTGAAGACAAGCTGATCTGGGCCGGTATGGCGAAAATGGCAGGTGCGTCCGTTTACGCCGCTCTTAGTGATGCACAGGTTGCCAGAGCCGTAGGACCCGGAATTGGAGTGGAACTCATTGCCCGCCAATTGCAGCGCGCGTTGATGAAAGGCAACAAAGATATCTTTCTGGATCTCGCCTGGCAACATCGTGCTTACGCCGCTAGCGGGATTTCAGCACTAAAATTCGTGGATGATAACGATGAGTCTGTTGGTTTAAGAGCAGTCCAGATGGCGGATTGGGTTTTGATCGATCAAGGATTTTGGCAAGACAGCCTATTTAAATCTTCACTTGGTGCGAGGGAATTACTGAGGAGAGAGCAAAGATTCATCATCGAAAACGTATATTTAGAAATCGTCGCGCTTGGGTTAGACGAAATTATTTCGGTCTTAGCGAAGAATCCTATTCCCAACCTTCCTCCGTTGGGCAGGTCGTTTGCGGAAGTCGTTCAAGTTGGAAACCTGGCAGTTTTTGATGATCGCTGGCGCTGGATTAAATCTGACATGTATCCTGGGTGGACAGGAATTGGTGAATTCTCTTTGGATCTTGGCCTTGAACTCGGCGGTGGCTCGGGCGGATATGGTGAATCTGAGCGACTAACTTACTCGCAAATTGGATTATCTTCCCGCGCCAGAAATTACGCAACCTTCCCCAATTCAATTCCGTGAGTGGCCCTTTAAAACTACTAAGGATCGTGATAACGTTTTGTGTGATCGCGCCATCAGCTCTAATGGCCGTGGAACTAAGACTTACGAAGGATGGAAATTTTCGGGAAATTTTCGACTCGGGGTTACGACCAATCATGTTAGGTGGGAGATCGAATAAGTCCTGTTATGTTAAAGATGTATCAATTTCTCTAAACATTGAAGGCCGCGTATTTCCAGAGGTAGCTGCCAAAAGAATTGATATTGATGTTCTTAAAAATCACTTGATGGATGAGGTTATTGTTTTCGTAGGTGAAAAAATGACTGTCGAGGAAGCTCGTTATATGGCGATCAAATGGGGGGTAGATGAAAATTCATTAGGTGATATAAATCTAGAAAATTTTGGATGGAGCCTTGTTCCTAAAAACAACAAATGGCGTGCGAACGCGGGTTTTGTAAGCAGCTACAACGAATTCAAGCCGCTCCTCTTCCGACTATTTATCAGTTGGAAGCGGCCTTTCAAAGAGATGGAAATGCACCAAGGTCTACTCCCGCCGCCGCCGGGGTATGAGCATGTTTCTATGGAAGAAGAAACTGGCGATCCACAAGAAGCGTCAAATCCAAATGCCCTGCCTGAAAACCCCATCGTTCCCAATCGCCCCGAGAAACTCCGTCCCAAGACTTCCGACGATTTGATCAATACCAGGCTCAAAAAATCAGATCATTTCCAGTGGTGGCTTGTTTCAAGTTCGATAGTCTTGTTGGTAATGGCACTCGTCGCATGGCTGAAACTACGAAAGCTCAAATCCACGTCCTGAAAACCACCCTCTGGCCCACTCTAGCAACTCTCTCCCCCGAAGATCGTCGCTCCGCACCGCCAAGCATCCCGCTTGCGGCTGTCACGCGAGTTGCTGGTCCTGCGGGAACATGTGGCGTGCGCGGGGTAATGCTGCATCCAGTCCTCGATGGGGTCAGTCGATGGGGTCAGTCGATGGGGTCAGTCGATGGGGTCAGTCCCGGTAATCGAGCATTGACGAATCGATGGGGTCAGTCCCGGTAATCGAGCATTGACGAATGAGCCGTAATCCGTTGCCCTCAGTCCATGGCCAGACCGTTGAGATATCAGGCATCCGGCGCGGTCGATGGGGTCAGTCCCGGTAATCGAGCATGGGCATCGACGGGGAAATGGGGTCAGGGCGCAAATCTTGACAGAATCGAGCGTCGCCACGACTAC
>JAYWAR010000494.1:0-8060 GCA_043782285.1 Akkermansiaceae bacterium
TCCGGCCGGGCGGAAAGAACGAGCACCGGCACGGCACTCCACTCGCGGAGGCGACGCAGTAATTCGAGGCCGTCAAGGTCGGGCAGGCCGAGGTCGAGGATGAGTAAATCCGGTTTCTCCATGGCAAGGGCATGGAGTCCGTGGGAGGCGTCTTCCGCAGCGATAATCTGGTAGCCTGCGCCTTCGAGCAGGACTTGGAGCAGACGACGGATGGAGAGTTCGTCGTCGATGACAAGGATGCGACTCATGGTGTTTCGGGGATTTCCTCAGCAGTGCGCACGGGGATTTTCAAAATGAATTCTGCACCGCCACCGGCAGCATTGCGGGCTTCGCTGGTTCCGCCAAGCCCACGAATGAGGCCATGGACAATGGGGAGGCCGAGTCCGAGACCACCGGGGCGGCTTGCTTGGCCACGGTAAAAGCGTTCGAAGACTTTGGCGGGATTTTCAAGTCCGGGACCTTCATCGCGAACGTGGATTTCGAGTTGGGAGCTCGCGTTGACGGCGGCGCTGAGGTGGATCGCGGTGCCGGGTGGCGTGTGGTGGCCGGCATTGACTAGCAAGTTCCCGAGGGCGGCGAGGAGCAGGTCTGCATCGAGCCAGACGAGTGCGGGGGTGCCCTTTTCGATAGAACTGTCGAGCGGGTGACCAGTGATGGCATCCGTCGCTTGCTCACGGGCGGTTTCCAGAAGTTCCAATAGATCGCACCATTCCGGCTTGGGCTGTACGGCTCCAGACTCGATCCGAGCGGACTCCACGAGTTGTTCCACGACGCGACGCAGCCGTTTTTGCGCGGAGTGCATTTCCGGGAGGAGGGCGCTGGCCGGGGTGCCGCTTTCGATGGCGTCGAGCGACGAGCCGATGATGGAAACGGGGGTCCGTAGTTCGTGGGAAACGTGGTCTAGCAGTGAGCGGCGAAGTTGGTCACTGCGGTCGAGAAACTCTGCGTGGTGGATGGCTTGGAGCAAGTGATCCCGCTCGAGGCCGAGGCCGAGCTGCGCGGCGATGGCGGCTAGCAGATCTCGGTCCGTCAGTGAAAGCAGGCTTTTCCCGGGGTCCACCGAGAGCACGCCCATGGCGAAGGACCGCCCTTGTAGCGGGAGGTGGAGCGCCTTGGCCTCGGGCAGGGTGGCGGTGCCACGACCTGCTGCTTGTTTTTTTTCGAAGGCCCACAGTGCGACGCCGCGCTCCTTGGCATCCAGTAGGAGAGTGCCTGCGGGGTGCGGTGCCAGGAGCTGACGAGTGCTGTCGTCGCGAAGCTGGATGGCACACGGGAGATTAAAAAGCGAGTTGACGGCCTGCAGGCAGCGGCCGACGGCATCTCCTGTATCCGCCGCGCCGGTGAGGATGGTGCTGATTTCTAGCAAGCGCGCGTTATTCATCTGTTGGCGGGCAACGGTGAGTCCACGGCGGCGCAGGCGATTGGAAAGATGCCCCATGGAGAGCGAGGCGATGAGCAGCGCGAGAAACATCGTCACATCCGCGGTGGAGCGGATCGTAATCGAAAACCGCGGCTCGGTAAAAAGGTAGTTCCATGCGAGTCCAGTAAAGATGGCGAGGGCGAAGGTGCCAACTGGACTGAGGAAAAGCGCGCCAAGGATGACTCCGCAGAGCATCGGCATGGCGAGATCTTGGGCGGTGAGAAATCCAAAAAGTGGATAGCTGGCCAGTGCAAGACCGGCGGCGATGGCGGCCGCTTTCACTAAATTTGCGATGATCTGTGACTCGCCAGGGAAGCGCGTTTGGTGCTTCGATTCCGTGGGATTGCTGCTGGGAGGGACGCCTGGTTCCATGGCCACCACGTCGATGTCGCCGCTGCGCAGGAGCAGCCTCAAGGCAGGTGGGCGGAGGAATAAGTCCCGCCAACCGGGGCGCGGAGATTTCCCGATGACGATCTGGGTGACGCCTCGCTCACGGGCGGCACTGAGCAGGCCCTCGACCAGCGTGGTGGCTACGACGGTCGCGGCCTCGGCTCCGAGCTGACGAGCAAGTGATAGATTCTGCGTCAACCGGTCCTGATCCTCACGAGAGAGCGTGTCATCGGTAGTGACGGCGACGGCGAACCACGGCGCGTCGAGCGCTCCCGCCATGGCGCGGGTCCTCCGGATCAGCGAGATAGAGAATGGGCTGGGCCCGACTGCGACTAGCAGGCGCTCGCTGGTCCGCCATGTCGCTGAGTTGCGCCGTTGTGACTGGAATTCACGCAGATCCACGCCGACTCGCTCGGCAGTGTAGCGCAGCGCGAGCTGGCGGAGGGCGGTGAGATGGCTTTCTTTAAAAAAATTCGCGGCAGCAGCGTCGGCATTTTTACCGAGATAGACTTTTCCCTCCGCTAACCGGCGGTGGAGATCGCGCGGGGTGAGATCGACCAGTTCCAGTCCGTCCACTCGGTCGAGGAAACTATCCGGCACAGTTTCACGGATGGACACCTTGGTGATGGCGCTGACGACGTCCGCGCGGCTCTCGAGGTGCTGGATGTTGACCGTGGTAAAAACGTCGATGCCTGCATCCAAGAGCTCGGCGACGTCTTGCCAGCGTTTCGGATGGCGGGAGCCGGGCGCATTGGTGTGGGCGAGTTCATCGACGAGCGCCACCGTGGGGCGGCGGGCGAGCAGGGCGTCGATGTCGAACTCGGCGAGTTCGGTGTCGCGATATTTTAATTTCCTCGGCGGGAGTAGCTCCAAGCCCTCTAGCAGCGCATGGGTTTCCTTGCGGCCATGGGTCTCGATCACCCCGGCGACGACGTCCACCCCTTGCCGCCGGAGTTCACCAGCGGCTTGGAGCATGGCGTAGGTCTTGCCAACTCCCGGGCACATGCCGAGGAAGACTTTGAGTTTACCGGGGTTTGGCATGGCGGTGGCAGTTTAGTGGGAGCCTTGGTCGAGCGCGAGGTTGAGTTCGAGAACATTGACGAGGAATGGGCCACCGAGTTTAGCCATCAGCGGGCGTTTGCTGCGGTCGATGAGTGTTGAAAGGGCGGCGAAATCCAGTTGCCGGGATTTCGCGACGCGTGCCATCTGGAAGCGCGCTGCAGCCTCGGTGATGTCGGGATCCAGCCCAGAGCCGGAGGCAGTCACGAGATCGGCGGGGATGGGATTTCCCGCCGTGGCGAAATTCGTGGCGATGATTTCACGAGCACGGGTGGTCAGCTTGGGATTCGTCGGGCTGAGGTTAGACCCAGCGGCGGCGCGGGCGTTATAGTCACAAGCAGATGGGCGTGGGTGAAAATAGCGGTCCTGGGTGAAGGCTTGGGCGATGAGCCGCGAGCCGACGGTCTGGCCCGCCGCATTTTTCACCAGTGAAGCGCCGGCTTGAATGGGATTGGTGATCCGAGCGAAGCCATAGATGGCGGAGGTATAAACGAAGCCGCAGAGGAGGAGGCTGGCGAGAGTGAGTCGGAGAGTGGTCATGAGGATTTAGGATTTGAGGTTCGATAAGTGTTCGAGGATCGGGCCTAGCAGCGCGGCTGGGAAAAACGTGAGGGCACCGAGGAAGAAGATGATCGCGAAGACCATCAGGCCGAATGTGGGCGTGTCCGTGCTGAGGGTGCCGGAAGACGTGGCGACCGTCGGTTTCGCAGCAAGCGAGCCGGCGATGGCAAGCGGCAACAGGATCGGCAGGTAGCGCCCGACCAGCATGACGATGGCGGTGGCGATGTTCCAAGGATCGGTATTGTCGCCGAGTCCTTCGAGGCCTGAGCCGTTATTTGCGGCGGCGGAGGAAAATTCGTAGATGATTTCTGAAAGGCCGCGTGCGCCGGGATTATTGATCGTCGCAGCGCCCCACGGGGTCGCGGCGAAGAGGGCGCTGCCGCTTAAAATGAGTAACGGGTGAATCAGGAACGTCGCAGCGGCGAGTGCCATTTCCCGCGCTTCGACTTTTTTTCCGAGATATTCTGGAGTGCGCCCGACCATCAGGCCCGCTACGAAAACCGCGAGGATCATGAATAAGAAAAAGTTGATCATCCCCACACCGACTCCGCCGAAAGTCGAATTCAGCCAGAGTCCGGCGAACGGGCCGATGAGTGAAAGCGGGTTCAGCGAGCCGTGCATAGCACCGACGGAGCCGTTCGAAGTGCTGGTGGTGAGGACCGCCCACAACGGACCGGTGGTGGCGCCGAGGCGGAGTTCCTTGCCTTCGAGATTGACGCTTTCCGCGACGGGGAGCCTATGAAACGCGTTGGTGGGTGCGGACTCGGGGAGCACCGTGAAGGCGACTTTCAGTGTGAGAAAGGCGAACATCACGGCGGAAATCACCCGGGCGTGGCGCGGCCTTCCGAGAATGCTGCCGAAGGCCCACACGCAGGCCATCGGAATGAGCGGGATGGCGACGAGTGAGATGAAATTCGCAATGAGACCGGGGTTTTCTAGCGGGTGGGTGCTATTCGGCCCGAAAAAACCGCCGCCGTTCGTGCCGAGTTGTTTGATGGCGAGAAATGCCGCGACCGGGCCGCGGGCGATGGTCTGCGTAGCGCCTTCTAACGTGGTGGCGATGGCGGAACCCTCGAAGGTCATCGGCACCCCGACGAGGCTGTAAATGACAGCCCAGATCACCGCAAGCGGCACCAAGAACAAGACGAGAATCCGCACCACATCGCGGCTGAAATTTCCAAAATCTCGAGTGCCTGATAGACCACGGGCAAGCGCCGCGAAGACAGCGATGCCACTGGCAGCGGAGGTGAACTGGAGCCACATCAGCGCGAGCTGGGAGAGGTAGCTGTAAGTCGCCTCGCCAGAGTAGTGCTGGAGGTTCGTATTGGTGACGAAGGAGACGACGGTATTAAATACTAACGAGGGCTTCACTGGACCCATGGCGTCAGGATTGAGCGGTAGGTATTGTTGGAACGTGAGGACTAGCCAAGTGACCGCGAACATCGCCCCGTTAAAGGCAAGTAGGGCGAGAAAGTAGTTTTTCCAACCGCTCGATTGATCCATGCCCGTGCCAAGGAGGCGGCGGAAATAGGGATCGAGACTGCGGCCTTGCAGTGTCCAGACCAGCCAACGTCCGAGTGGCCATGAAATCGCAGCGACGAGGCCTATGAAGGCGAGGGAAAGTGTGAGAGTATTCATGAGTGTGTTAGGCGAGGTGAAGGGACGTGAGTGCGAGGTCGATGAACTTGATGCACGGGAATGGAACGATCACGCCGCCGACGCCATAGATGAGGAGATTCCGCCTCAGCAGCGCAGCCGCATTCATCGGGCGGTAAGCGACGCCTTTCAGCGCCAGCGGGATGAGTGCGACGATGATGAGCGCATTGAAAATCACCGCACTGAGGATCGCAGACTGCGGTGAGTGCAAGTGCATGACATCCAGCGCGGCGAGCGGGCCTTTTCCACTGCTGGCTCCGATCCCGGCGAACAGCGCAGGGAGGATGGCGAAGTATTTTGCGACGTCGTTAGAGAGTGAAAAAGTGGTGAGCGAACCGCGAGTCATGAGCAATTGTTTACCGATCTCGATGATGTCGATGAGCTTGGTAGGATCTGAATCCAGATCGACCATATTGCCCGCTTCACGAGCCGCTTGAGTGCCGGTGTTCATCGCCACACCGACGTCGGCTTGGGCGAGGGCAGGCGCGTCGTTCGTGCCATCGCCCGTCATCGCGACGAGGTGGCCAGCGTCTTGCTCCGCCTTGATCCGGCGCATTTTATCCTCCGGTGTGGCCTCGGCCATGAAGTCGTCCACACCTGCCTCTGCGGCGATGGCGGCGGCAGTGCGAGGATTATCACCCGTAATCATCACCGTGCGGATGCCCATTTCCCGGAGCTTGGCGAAGCGCTCGCGGATGCCACCCTTGACGATGTCTTTGAGAAAAATCGTCCCTAACACCCGTGCGCCATCCACCACCACCAGCGGGGTCCCTCCCTGACTGGAAATGTGGTCCACATCCAAGCTGACCTCGGCTGGCATTTCCCCACCGAGCGACTGGACATAGTGCTTCACAGCCTCCGCAGCGCCTTTGCGAATGATCCGAGTGCCCGTTTCAGAAATGAGATTTACGCCGCTCATGCGGGTCTCGGCGGTGAAGGGAATGAAGCTGGCACCCGCCTCGGTGAGTTCACGACCGCGAATGTCGAAGAGTTGTTTCGCCAGCACGACGACCGAGCGGCCTTCTGGAGTTTCGTCTGCTAGGGAGGAAAGTTGAGCCGCATCGGCGAGGTCTCGATCGTCCACCCCGGGGGCGGCGATGAACTCGCTGGCTTGGCGATTTCCAAGCGTGATGGTGCCGGTCTTATCTAGCAGAAGAACATCCACATCGCCCGCCGCCTCCACCGCGCGGCCGGAAGTGGCTAGCACATTCTGGCGGGTGAGCCGGTCGATTCCAGAAATGCCGATGGCACTCACAAGCCCGCCGATGGTCGTGGGAATTAAGCAAACGAGCAGGGCGACGAGGCTGCTAAATCCAGGAGTTTTACCGCCGATTCCCTGACCGATGAGGAAGCTGGTGAACGCAGGCAGCGTGAAGGTCACAAGGATAAAAATGAGAGTCAGCGAGATGAGCAGGACACCGAGGGCTTTTTCATTAGGGGTCTTTTGACGCTCGCTGCCTTCGACCAACGAAATCATCCGGTCGAGGAACGAGTTGCCCGGTTCGCAGGTGATCTTGATGACGATGCGATCGGACAGCACCCGCGTGCCACCGGTGACGGCCGAGCGATCACCGCCAGACTCGCGAATCACCGGAGCTGACTCGCCAGTGATCGCAGATTCATCGACAGAAGCGATGCCCTCGACGATTTCGCCATCGGATGGCACGGCATCGCCCGCCTCACAAACCACGAGATCGCCTGGGCGCAGATCGCTGGCGGAGACGGAGGTTTCATTTCCCCCAACCCAACGGCGGGCCGGGGTAGTGACACGCATCAAACGCAGCGCGTCGGCTTGAGCCTTACCGCGGGACTCAGCCAGCGCTTCGGCGAAATTGGCGAACAAAACGGTGAACCAGAGCCAAGCGACCAGTTGAATTTCAAATAAATCTGCCGAGCGAAATAGCATCGCCGTGCAGAGAATGGCCCCGACGTAAACGGTGAACATCACCGGATTTCCCCATTGGGTGCGCGGGTCAAGCTTGCGGAAGCTGGGGAGGACCGCGCCCTTCAGCAGGACCGGATCAAGAAGTGGGGAACGTGGTTTCATTCAGCCCAGAAACTACCTCAGCCAAGCAGATACGGGTGCTAAGGACAGCCACAACGGCGCTAAGGATGCGCTAAGGACAGCTCTCGCCAGCCGAGGGTTGGCCAAAATGCGACTTTGGAGGGATCCGTTTGAGGTTTAGAAAATGCTGGATGATGAACACTCTCGCGACGCGGGTCGCTGAGGATGGCGAATCGCTCTGCCATTCCTGTCTCGGTAAAATCAGCCCCGCCTGCAAAGGCGGGGTTCTTCTTTTGGGATTATCTCGCGCTACTTCGAGTCACTTGAAACTTGCGTGGCCGCAGTGGATTCGGTATCCCAACCAAGTGAGCCAGCCCATCAAAGATCGTTCGCATTGGACCATTCGTAAATTCACCTCGCACGAAGAAATGCGCTGTTACCAAGTCCAAGAATGGCAGAAGCTCAGCGGTGCAGACCGTCGCAAAGCTGCGTGGGAACTCGTGACTGACTACTGGTGCGGCATGAAAGGAAAACATCCCGATGAACTCCGACTTCAGAGATCTGTTACAAATATTAGGCGAGTCTGACGTCCGCTACCTTGTGGCCGGCGGATACGCGGTGATCCACCATTCTCAACCACGCTACACCAAGGACATCGATATTTGGCTAGAGCCTACGCCGGCGAATGCTCGCAAGCTGATGCATGCTTTCTTGATCTTCGGCATTCCCATGCACGGCGTCAGCCAAGATGACTTCGCCACACCGGGAACCCAGTTCAGCCTCGGTGTCGCCCCTTGCGAGATAGATTTCCTTACCACCATCCTTGGGCTCGAATTCCGCTCGGCTTGGGAAAATAAAGTCACCTCCAGCGAAAACGATTTCCCCATCCACTACCTCGGGAAATCCGACCTTATCCTCGCCAAGCAGACCGCTGGCCGACTCCAAGACCTCGCAGATATCGAGGAACTC